>AMGN01000038.1 GCA_000309865.1 Methanobacterium sp. Maddingley MBC34
TTCCCTTAATTTATTCCCTTAATTTATTCCCTTAATTTATCCTTTACTCTTTTTTAATCTATTAAGGATTATAATCTATTAAGGAAATTTTTTTAATCTATAAAGGAATAATTATTCTCCCAGTATATCTGCAACATCCACATCCAGATTTGCAGATATTTCTCGTAATTGATTTAAGAGGGTTTCATCCAGGGGTATTCCTTCTTCCTGGTGGCGTTTAACATTCATGACTTCGAAATCCCCGGGTATCATTACATTGGGTGTGGCTTTAATTTCAGCTACGAATTCATCAACATCTCTTTTAAAGTCATCCATATCCACAAACTTGGAGGGGTCTATAGCTGCAATAAGGTCTCCTTTGGTGCAGGTAACCTCAGGGTTAGCTGTTCCAGTGACTGATTTACCATAAGATGCATTTACCAGGGGTCCTGCCATTATTTCAATCATGAATGACAGAGCGTATCCTTTGTGGGCTCCGAATGGTAGTATGGACCCTTTAAGGGCTTCCACAGGATCGGTGGTTGGGGCTCCATCAGCATCCAGGGCCACGTTTGGGGGTATGGATTCTCCTTTACGTTTGGATTCCATGAGTTTTCCCCGGGCTGATGCTGAGGTGGCCATGTCCACTGATACGTAGTGACTACCTGAAGGTATGCCTATGGCCAGGGGGTTAGTTCCCAGTATGGGTTCTTTCCCTCCAATAGGGGCCACGGCGGGTTCGGTGTTGGCAATTACAATACCTATTAAATCCTCCATAATGGCCATGTCTGAGTAATAACCAGCCACTCCAAAGTGGTTGGAGTTGTGAATACCCACCATACCTATTCCTGCTTCTTTAGCTTTCTGGATGGCCATTTCCATACTTTTGTAGGTCACAACGTGCCCGAATCCATGATTACCGTTTACCAGGGCCGTGGCTGCGCTTTCTTTCTCCACAGTTATTTCGGTTTGGGCTTTGATGGTGCCAACTTCCATTCCTTTAATGTACTGGGGGAACCTGCCAATCCCGTGGGATGTGAAACCCTTAAGGTCTGCGTCCAGGGTTACTTCGGCAATTATGGATGCTTGTTCTGCTGGCACATCCAAATGAGTTAGAATATCAATAATAAAGGATAATTCCTGTTCTGGAGTAATTTTCATATGATATCACCTTCCTAAAGTTAGTTCAAACAATTTAATTTAATATTTCGTAAACCTAAAATTCGCAAATAAAAGTATTTAATTCCTGTTTAGTAGTTTAAAGTTTTACCCATCCTCCCTGGAAGGTTTTAACTTCAACTTTTTCCTCAGGGTCTTCAACAACCGTTCCGATGACATGGATGGGATGATATTTACCAATGATTTTAAGGGCTTCTGTTACCTTTTCTGGGGGTAAAATAACCGCAAATCCAATACCCATATTGAAAACACGATACATCTCCTCAACTTCCACTCCCTGAGATGCTATGAACTCAAATATTGGTTGGGGTGATGGGAGGTCATCAATACAGTAACTTACTCCTTTTTTAAGTCTTTTGAGGTTGGTGAATCCTCCTCCAGTTATATGGGCCAGACCATGGACTTCAACATTTTCCAGGAGGTCCATGATTGCATTTACATAAATACGGGTTGGTTTCAGGAGTGCTTCTCCCACAGTGATGTTTTCATCAGTTGGGAGAGCTTCATCCACCTTTAGACCTGCTTCTTCAAAGAACACACGACGTGCAAGGCTCAGTCCGTTACTGTGAATCCCGCTGCTTTCAAGACCCAGAATAACGTCGCCGTCCTGGATTTTTGCACCGGCGACAACTTTATCCAGGTCCACCAGTCCAATGCCAGTGGCAGCCAGGTCAAAGTTCCGTACTATCTCGGGTAATGATGCTGTTTCTCCTCCAATCATGGCCACGTTGGCCTGGCGGCATCCTTCAGCAAGCCCTTCTGCGATCTGACCTGCTGCTTCTGGGTCTGGTTTTTCAACTGCCAGGTAGTCTACCATGGCCAGGGGACGGGCTCCCACACAGATAAGGTCGTTAACTACCATGGCCACACAGTCGATGCCTACAGTATCGTATTTTTCCATGAGTTCCGCCACCAGGATCTTGCTTCCCACTCCGTCAGTGCTCATGGCCAGGCCCTGGTTACCCAGGCGGACCAGGGCGGCGAAATGACCGCTTTCAGTTATAATATCCTGATATTGTAGAGTTTCTTTTAGTTTTTGAGTGAGGGCAGAGACTGTGACCTCTTCCAGGTCGATGTCTACCCCTGATTCTGAATAAGTTACCAATTTGATCACCAGATGATTTAAAATAAAATATAATTCGTGAGTATTGTATAACGTTATTTGATTAAACATTAATAAAACTTTTTAGATTCTCTCGAGCAAAATTAACCACTAAATTGTGGCCATATTTCCGTCTTATGGTCGTTTAAATGGTAGAAAATGTATAATAGATAGTTTGGCCAAAGATGGGAGATTAATTTTATGATGCTGGTTCTGTGAGTCTTTTAAATTTTTGGATTTTTCATCTGGACAATTTAAAAGGAAGGCCACCACTTCTATTAATGCATTAACTCCTATTTGCCGAACATGGTAATCATCATCGTTAAGGTATGTTTTTAATCGGTGTAAATGCCCATCTTCCATGAAAGTGTGGGCATAGATATTTGCCAATCTTTCTAAAGAATCAGTGGGTTTCCATTGGAAATTGGATATATTTGAGTATGGGATAATGCCTTCCTCTAAAATGTTTCCCATGGAAAACTCTTCCATAACTGTCAGTTCAGGGAATAGTTCTTCTAGTTGGTTTGAAAATAGTATTTTGTCCAAAAGGACATTCAATTGCCGGTAACGTCGTATAAAAGCAAAAATATACTTGTTTTTTGAATTAAAAAATGAATTTTCCCCTTCCAGATGATGGAGTGAAAATGGTGATTGGAAGTGTATGTTATGGGTTGAGCCATATTTCTCCAGATCAACGGAAAACTCAACAAAAACTTCCGAAATTATATCAGCCAACACTAAATTATGAACTATGCCAGATATGCCATCTAATGATTCCTGTGCAGCTTTAATGACATTTAATTGTGGATCGTCACGCATATCCTTCAAATCTTTAATAATCAGTTCCCTTAATGATTCTGCAGTGATTAGTGGGTACAATCTTCCTAAGCTGAAAGCTCTAACATCCTTTTGGGGATGTGATAAAAGGAGTAAAATAATTTCTAACCCTAATTTTAAACTGTGTTTGTGGGTGTGGTCAATGGCTATTTTTAAATTTTTTTCTAAGTCATGGTGTGTTTTTGGCCTGTTTTTTAGTAAATTTTCCTGATATATTTCCCATTCTGAACCTGAGGGATGTTCAAAATCTTTTTCTAGGAAATTTCGTTCATAAATCACCTCGGCCCCATATCACCTCACCCCCTGTTATGAGATCAGACCATTTTTTAAACCCAGATTATAACACCTTATTACATCTTCTTTCATCTTATTACATCTAATTATATGTGGGATTATGATAATTAAACATTACGGTAATATTACAGGAGTGGTTATATTATTCTAATTTAAATTTGGGTTTAATTTTAACATGGAAAATGAAAAATAAATATGGATTGTTTTTTTAATAAGTGAGATAATATTAGGGGATTGTATTATAATATAAGTTGAAATGACTTTTTAATAATAAATTACTTTTTTTAATAGGTATTTTAAAATCAAATAAAGTATAAAATAAAAAGAGAATGTGGGATGTTTACTGTATCCTCACAGTCTCCAGGTTCATAGGAGTTTTGGTTTCGATCTTATAACTACGGTAGATGCTGCTGGCCAGATCCAGGGTTTTGTAGTTGTCTCCATGGCAGATTAAGATTTTCTCTGGTTTGGGACTTATTCGGCGCACGTAGTCCATGAGCTGCCTGCGGTCAGAGTGTCCACTGAACCCTTCAATGGTTTTAATATTCATTTTGACGTTATAAACGTTGGTTTTACCCTCTTCTTTAAGGGGTATTTCTTTCCAGCCTTTCTGCAGTCTGCGTCCCAGTGAACCTTCTGCCTGGTATCCCACAAAGACCAGTGAGCTACGTTCGTCTTCACATAACCATTTGAAGTATTCCACGGAATTTCCACCGGTTAACATACCGGATGTGGAGAGTATGATTGCGGGTTCGCCTTCTACAATATCTTTTCGTTCCTCTACTCCGTTAACTTTGTGGAAAACCTCCGAAATGAATGGATTACGGCCCATATGGAATATCTGGTCCCGAAGGTCTTTGCTGAGGTACTCTGGTCTGGCGGTGTGTATGGCGGTGGCCTCCCAGATCATACCGTCAATGTAGATGGGTACTTCATCAATGATACCGTGGCGTATGTACTCATCCAGGACAATCATTAATTCCTGTGCCCTTCCCACTGCGAAAACAGGGATCAGTATTTTACCCTTTCTTTCCAGGGTGTGGTAGATGGTTTTTATGAGCTCTTTCTCGGCATCGTTCCGGGTGGGCTGCACATCCTCGTGACCTCCGTAGGTACTTTCCATTACCAGTGATTCTATACGTGGGAATTTGGAAACAGCTGGTTCCAGGAGTCTGCTTCGTTCATATTTGAAGTCGCCGGTGTAGACGAAGTTATGCTGACCATCTCCAATGTGCATATGGGTGATGGCCGAACCCAGAATATGACCTGCATTGTGTAATGTAAGGCGGATGTCTGGGGCTATATCGGTAACTTCCCCATAATCCAGGGTTATAGTATGTTTTATGCTCTTTTTAACGTGTTTCACGTTAAATGGTAGGGGACTGTCTTCTCTGTGAGCTATGTCAATATGATCCAGCTGTAGTAGTGTCATTAAGTCTCTGGTGGGGGTTGTACAGTATACTGGTCCCTCGTAGCCGTAATGGAAAAGGTAGGGTAAGAATCCGGAGTGGTCCAGGTGGGCGTGGGATATGATAACTGCATCCAGGTTGTCCAGGACAAATTCTGGAACGTTCAGGTAGGGATATGAGCTTTTATCGTCTGATCCTGCCACGTTAACTCCACAATCCAGGAGTATTTTGCTGTTGGATGTTTGCATGAATATTGAGGATCGTCCCACTTCACGAAAACCTCCCAGGGCGGTTAATCGGACCCATTCATTTTCCATTGACAATGGCCGGTGGATACTATTCCCTAACTCCTGTAAGAACTTTTTCCGTTCTTTACTATTCTTGCGGAGTGTTCTTCTGATTCTTTGGATTATTTCAGAAGAAATAGGTGGTGTACGAAGGATTTTGGGGGCCCATCCTATTCTTTTAACGATTTCTCTGGATGTAGCTCCGTATTTCCCGATCACAAGTCCTGGTTTCCTGGCTTCGATTATAACTTCGCAGGTCACATCGTCGAAGGATATATTGGTGATCTTGGCCTCGTCAGGGACGATACTGTGGATGCGGTTAATGGACTCCTCTGGCTCGGTGAGCACGGTCTTGTGAGAACGGATGATGATCCGTTTTCGAATGTCTTTAGCCAGGTCCCGTATGAGATCACCGTTTTCGGTGATTATCTCTGGGTTTTTGGTGTAAATCACCACTTCCGGACCTTCAAATTCCACTTTTGCCACTTGAACGCGGTCGGGTAATCTTTGTACTATCGTGTTTTTAATTTCTTGAATCTCTGAACCCATAACATCACTTCTAGAAAAATAGAAAATAGTTTGAGCCCAAAATTTTGGGGGCTCTTTTTAAAGTTATACTATAATTAAAAATTAGTTAAAGTTCCTTTATTTTCGCCTTAACTTCTTCCTCGGATAATTTTTTAAATCCTTCTGCTTCGGTAATGGTAGCCACCAGGATTGAATTGCCAGAATATGCATCCCTCTCCATTGCAGATTTAATGGCCCGAATGGCCACATCTATGCCTTCTTCCACGTAGAGATCTTCACTGTAACGATCTTCAAGGACACCATAGGCTACGGGTGAACCAGAGCCAGTGGATATCATGAGATCCTTAATAACTCCTCCTGTGGGATCCAGGGAGTAAAGGGCAGGGCCTTTATCATCCACCCCTCCCAGGAGTGTCTGAACGTAGAATGGATAACCTCTTGATGAGTGTAAGATGTTGGAGGTGAGGGTGGCTGCGGCTTCTACATTGATTCGTTTACCATTTCGGAGTCTGAAAAGTGCCACTTCTGCTCTGATGTACTTCATCAGGCTCTGGGCATCTGAAACTGCACCAGCAATGGTGGTTCCAATGTGATCATCTATTTTGAAGATCTTGTCGGCTACTTTGTGGGCTATGAGGTTTCCCATGGTAGCTCTCGTTTCGGTAGCAAAAACAACTCCGTCTTTACAGGTTAAACCAACAGTTGTAGTGCCTTTAAGTCGATTTTCATCATTCATAGAATACACCTCAAAAAAACATAAGATAAAAAATAGCTTTCTAGTTGCTACTTTAAGATTCATGGTATATAAATATTGCTTAATATTGCTGGTTAAATTCAATCTAATTACCAGCTTTTCTGTCCTTCTTTTTTATGCCCGGCCTATATAAGTGTTTTCCCTTATTTTTTATATATAATAAGTTATCGCCAGGGAATTCGTTTTTATCTTCAATTAGGGGAGTTTTATTCCGTCATCAGGCTTGAATCGGTTATGCTAAGGTTGATTGACATCTACTGTGATGCAATGTTCGGTAATCCTTATTTAATTAATTCGAGGATTATTTTTATGTCTTGTGATGGGGCCCGCACATTAATTTTATAGGCTCCTGGAGTTCCATATATGATCATGAAAGGTAAGGTAATAGGTGACATTCTGGTTTTGAAAAATCATGTGGATAATCCTCAGGAACTTCTGAATATTCCCGGGGTAAATCGGGTGGTACGCCTGGGTAGGATAAAGGGGCTCCAGAGGGAACCTGATGTGGAAATAATTTTGGGCGAGGGCACAGAAACGGTTCACCGGGAAAATCATTGTCAGTATAAACTGGATGTTGCCAGGATAATGTGGTCCAAGGGTAACACTACAGAAAGAAAGAGGATGGGTCAGTTAGTCCGCCCAGGGGAGACTGTGGTTGATTTGTTTGCAGGAATTGGTTATTTCACCATACCCATGGCAGTGCATGCAGATCCCCTGAAAATCTATGCCGTGGAGATAAACCCGGTTGCCCATGGCTACCTCTTGGAAAACATAGAAATTAACCATGTTCAGGACGTGGTTGAGCCTATTCTGGGTAACTGCAGGGATGTAGCACCACGAAATATTGCAGACAGGGTTCTAATGGGCTACATTGGCAATACTGAGGAGTATCTTGACGTGGCAATGGAAGTAATAAAGGATGAAGGGATCATTCATTACCATGAGTCTGTTCCGGATAAATTAAAATATATAAGACCTGCAGATAGGGTTAAAAAAGCTGCCAATGATTTTGATGTGGATATATTGAACCAGAGGATTATAAAACAGTATTCTCCAGGGGTTTACCATATGGTGGTTGATGCAAAGATCTATAAAAATTAAAAACATCTATAAAAAATTAAAGGCAGGTTAAAATCGGATTATTCGCTGATGGTTGGCAGTATAGTGGGTGAATAACAATTAATTAGGTTGGTCATAACTTATAAAAACGGATTTTAGGACTTATTAAAAAACATCATTGATTATTTAAATTTAGTATAGGGGAAATTTGGGGTGGTAGTATGGAAATTTTCGAGACCATAAGTCAAAGAAGAAGTATCAGACGGTTTAAAAAAGAAGACATCCATGAATCTCTAATTTTGAAGATAATTCAAGCCGGTGTCTGGGCACCTTCAGCAGGGAACCTGCAGAGTTGGGAATTGGTGCTGGTTAAAAATCCCCAAAGCAGGGAAAAACTCTCTGAAGCAGCATATATGCGTGATTTTATATCCCAAGCCCCGGTGGTAATGGTTCCATGTGTTAATCTGCGTGTTTCTGGTGCTATTTATGGCAATAGGGGTGTGGAACTTTACTCAATACAGGATGTTTCTTGTGCTGTCGAGAACATGCTCCTTATGGCTCATGCCCTAGGTTTGGGTGCTTGCTGGGTAGGTGCCTTTGATGAACAACAAGTAACCAACTTACTGGGTACTCCATCTTATGTAAGGCCAGTGGCATTGGTTCCCATGGGTTATCCTGATGAAAAACCATATCCTCCTCCTAGAAGGGATTTAGATGATTTTTTACATTATGAAATATATTAAAAACTTGGCACTTGCTTATCCTCTGATTCAATAGTCATCATCAGTGTTGCATATTAAATTATAAATAGAATAATGCACATAATTGATAATATTAAACAATATTGTCATTAACTATTTATGGGGATGGTGGGGTTTTTGTCGGTTGCAAAGATTTTAGTGGTGGAGGATGAGGGGCTCACTGCAATGGAGCTCCAGAGAAAACTAAAAACCTGGGGGTATGATGTTCCTTCATTTGCTTTTTCACGTAAGGAAGCTGTTAAAAAAGCTAAGGAAATAAAACCAGATCTAATTTTGATGGATGTGATGCTTAAAGGGCAGGGTGATGGGATAGATGCTGCCCAGGAAATTAAAAGTATTCAGGACATTCCTATAATTTATTTAACAGCTTATGGTGATGTAAAAACCCGTAAAAGGGCTGAAGTTACCAACCCCACTGCCTACATAATCAAACCATTTGAAGAAAATGAATTGCAGGATAAGATTGAAACTGCACTATCTGAACATAGACTCGAAAAAAAGCTATTTGACATTGGTCAAGGTCTTGATAACAAATTGAAAGATTTTGGAGTCATAGTAATTGATTTAGAAGGAGTTATAAAATATATAAATCCATTTGCTTCTGATTTAACTGGTTTTAGTGAAGAAGAGATGGTTTACAAAAAAATGGCTGAAGTATTATCCATTGGGGAAATTAAAGATAGCGATGATATCCGAAAGTATTTAAATGAATTCATTGCAAATGAAAATACTTCATTCACGTCTAAATCCATATTAAAGCATAAATCTGGCAATAATATACATATTGAGTACACTATTTCCTCTATTAGTGGAGAAAATCAAGGATCCGTGGGAGCTAGCATCATATTCCAGGATGTAAGCCAGCAAGTAAAAGATGAAAAATCACTCATTGAGAGGGAACAGAAGTTCAGGAATATTTATTCCGAGTCCCTGGCAACGGAGATATTTGATGCAAACGGAAAATTATTAGATGCCAACCCAGCATGCATCAGTCTTTTTGGTGTCGCTAGTGTTGATCAGCTTAAAAGATTCAACCTTTTTGAAGATTTCAAACTAGATTCTGAAGAAGTTGAAAGACTTAAAAAAGGTTCAAAGGTTCTTTTTGATTCTAAATTGGACTGGAAAAAATTAAAAGAGCTGGAATTCGGTAAAATAACCGAAAAAGAAGTTTTATATCTAAATATTCATATAAAGCCTTTGAAACTGGGTGGACTCCGGGATGGTTATCTGGTTCAGTTCCAGGACATTACTGGCCATCGAAAACTTGAAGAATCTCTTAAAAATACTGGTGAAAGGTATTTAAAAATTTTAAAAGCATTAGATCATGTATTAATAGCTTATGATGCTGATTTGAAATGTGTTTACTCTAATAACTGGAATAAAGAACTTTTGGGGGTTGAAACAGATGATGTTATTGGAAAATCCCTTCCGGATTCTATGAAATCACTATGGGATGCGGAAATAGAGTTAAACTGCAGGAGAACCTTAGAAACAGGAGACCAGTTTAACACTGTTAAAAGATTCACAAAGAACAAAAAACCATTATGCATTGAGATAAAAGTCCATAAAATATTCGAAGGTTTAATTGTCATTTTAAAAGATGTAACTTCTACTAAAAAAATAGAAGATGATCTTAAAAGGAATGAAGAACTGTATCGTTCCGTGGTTGGTGATCAAAGTGAAATTATATGCAGGTTCAACAAGGATTTAGAACTTACCTTTGCTAATGAGTCTTATTATAAATTTTTTGGGTTAAATAATGACTGTAATTCGGTATTTTCATTATCTGATGAAGATATGGATAAGATGAAAGTTCAACTGCAATCCTTTAATGTGGAAGAACCCATGAAAATCTTTGAGGGCCCAATGAAAATGCTCAATGGGGACTTAAGATGGTGGCAGTGGGTTACATTGGCCAAATATGATGAAAAGGGGCATATTGATGAGTACCAGTCAGTGGGGCGTGATGTCACGCAGCACCATATGGAAATGGAAGAACTTCAAAACAACATCAATAATCTACGATCTTCAATAAAAGACAAAAACAACGAATTAAATTTCATTAAAAAATCATTCGAATCCCAAATAGAAGAAGAAAATCAAAAAATAAGTTCCCTTGAAAAATTAAATGCGGATATGGATAATAAATTCAAAAAAACAGTTCAGGAACTCAAGGAAACAATAAAAAATCAGAAAGATGAGTTAAATATTTTCCAGAATCATGAGTCATCACTTAAGGAAAATATGAAACTTCTTGAAGATGAGCTAAAAAGCAGAAACGCTGATTTTGAGGAGTCATGCAGGGCTTTAGATGCAGAAATCAATATTCGCCAAAAATCTGAGGAAAAACTGGAGAAAAAATCTCTTGATCTTGAAATGCAGGTGAAACAGACAAAAGAAGCATTATCTACCATCAGTAATTTAGAAAAAGAAATTAAGGATATTACCAGTTCAAAAAATTCTTTAGACCAATTAAGGGAGCAATTGGAAAATGAATTGGATAACAACCACAAACAACTGGAAAACATCACCAAAGATTTAGATATAGAAAGATCAAAGCTTACTAATGCGGAAAAAGTCATTCAAGAGACCAAGAAAGGCCTCGCGGATAAAGAAAACGAAATCATTCAACTTCAAAGTGATTTCCAGGAAGAATTATCCAATCTCCAAAAGGCAGAACTACTCACCCAAAAATCCCTTGAGGAAAAGGAAAAAATCCTTAAAAACGTGTATAGTGGGGTTAAAACAAACATGCAGATGATATCCAGCCTTAACCGGCTGCATTCAGAGTATGTTATTGAAGAGATGGTGAACAAACTCAAGGATGGTCGCAGTTATCTCCGGTCTTTCGGGATGGTACACGAAAAATTATACCAATCTCCGGACCTGGAAAACGTAAACCTACGAGAATACCTTGATAGCATATTAGATGATATTTCCCGCTCCCACGGGGCAAATAATGTGGACATAATCATAAAAACTGATGATATAAATTTGAACATGGAAATGACAGTATTATCTGGTCTTTTAATAAGCGAACTGGTGATCAACTCCCTGAAACACGGGTTCCCCGGGGACATGAAAGGAAAGATTATGGTGCAAGTAGAGTGCGATGATAAGGATATAGTAATTAAAGTTTCAGATGATGGTATTGGAATTCCATCCCACATATCACTTGAATCAGATGATTCATTTGGTTTAAAACTTGTTAAAACTTTTGTAGAACAATCTGAAGGTTCTATAGAACTTAAAAGGGATAATGGTACAAGTTTCATTATTAAAATTCCAAAAACATAATTATATATTAACCTAATAAATAGTATTCTTGTAATAATGCTTAAGGGATATACTATGTCAGAAAAGTCCAAGATTTTGGTGGTTGAGGATGAAGCCCTCACTGGAATGGAACTCCAGAAAAAACTGGTTTTATGGGGTTACGATGTGGTGGACATAGTTTCCTCTGGGGAAGAAGCGGTTAAAAAGGCATTGGAACTGGAACCTGACCTTATTTTAATGGACATTCTACTCAAAGGTTGTATGAATGGAATAGATGCTGCTAAAGTTATTCGGAAAAATAAGGAAATCCCCATTATCTATTTGACTGCCTACTGTAATTCTGAAACTTTCCAGGGTGCCAAGATCACCCAACCTCAGGCCTACCTGATTAAACCCTTTGATGAAAACGAGCTGAAATTTGCCATTGAAATGGCTTTTTATGGTCACCAATCCAGGTTAAACTTGAAAAAAAGTGAAAATCACTACCGGATTCTTGCCGAAAGTGCTCAAGACATGATATTCATCATAAATAAAGATTTACTGGTGGATTATGTTAATGAATCTTCAATAAAGCATCTGAAACTCCGTAAAGAAGAAATTATTGGCAAACCAGTGCAAAATATTTTCTCAAAACAGGCTTTTGACATGCAGATAAAGGCACTACAAAATGTATTCCGCACTGGAAATTCAATGCGTGCTAAAAACCAGTTTATATTTTCAAACTGCCAGTTATGGCTGGACACCCGGTTGAAACCCCTGAAAAATGATAAAGGTGAAATTTACGCGGTTATGGGAGTTTCAAGGGAAATCACTGAAAATAATATCCCGCAAAATCAGAAAGATAAATTGAAAATAGAGCCTGATTCAGGGTAATAACCTGATATTTTGATGTTTAAAATGAATTAGGTTGAATGCGTGAACCTCAAATGTTCTAGGGGAATAATAAAATTACTGTAATGGTGTAATGATTTTGGTTTCCTGGACATTGTAAGATTTAATTAGATTAATTAAATGATTTATGGTGATGTTTTAATAAATGAATAAGAAAAGGGAGGATTTTTAATATATGAATTTAGATGAAATGGAAATTCTCCTGGTGGAGGATAATCCCACTGATGCCGAACTGACCATGAGGGCTTTGAAGAGGAAAAATCTTGCAAATCGGTTAGTTTGGGTTAAAGATGGGGCAGAAGCCCTTGATTTTATTTACGCTCAAGGTCAGTTTCAAGATAGGGATCCGGCAGATTTACCTCACCTGATACTCCTGGATCTGCGCATGCCTAAGGTGGACGGCCTGGAGGTTTTAAAGAAAATAAAGGCCAATGAAAGAACCCGGAAGATACCAGTAGTGGTTCTAACATCTTCACAGCAGGATAAGGATGTGGTGGAAAGTTACAAGTTAGGGGTCAATAGTTACGTGAGTAAACCAGTGGAATTTGATGAGTTCATAGATGCAGTTTCAACCCTTGGATTGTACTGGATGCTGATAAACAAGCCCCCCTGATGTGAATCAGATTATGGGGGATTATATTATAGATTGACTAAAATCATATGGGATATAAGTCATATTGAGATTTAATTATATGAGGATATCATATGGGGAATAATGTGCGTATTTTAATTCTGGAAGATGTTCCTTTGGATCTTGAGTTAATGGAAACCGAACTTAAAAGAGATGGTATTAGTTTTGTTTCTCGTTGTGTGGAAGAGGAAGAAGAATTCAGGAGAGAAATAATCGATTTTCAACCGGAAATAATTCTGGCTGATCACTCCCTACCTCACTTTGATGGAATCTCTGCCATGTACATTGCCCAAGATATTTCACCAGAAACCCCTTTTATTTTTGTGAGTGGGCAGATGGGTGAAGAATTCGCGGTTGAAATGCTTAAAAAAGGAGCTACAGATTATGTTCTGAAACATAACCTTTCTAAATTAGGACATTCTGTAAAAAGAGCTCTTAAAGAGGCAGAGTACCATCGTAATAAGAAAGAGGCCGAGGAAAGATTGGCAAAAAATGAAAAAAAATACAGGGCACTTTTTGAGTTATCCCCAGATTATGTGGTGGTTTTAGATCCAGATGGTCGAGTGCTGGATATAAATCACAGGGTGGAAGAAGCTAGCGAAATTTCCAGGGATGATATTGTGGGCAAGGAAGTGAATGAACTTGCCAATATTTTACTAAATGATACCATTGATGAAAATTCGATCTTCGAATTTTTAACCAGCAACCAAATCGGACCTATGGAAATAAAAGTAGAGGGGGATAGTGGAATTGAATATATTGAGGTGCATCACGCCCCAATTATTCGAGAAGGAAAAACCTTTGCAATTCAGATAATCGGAAGAGATATAACGCAACGTAAAAAAGCAGAAAATGCTTTAATTGAGAGTAAAAAACATTTACATAATCTAAATACTTATCTGGAGGCTATAATAAATGCGTCTCCCTTTGCAATTGTTGATTTATATCCTGATGGGCGGGTGAAATCACTCTGGAACCCTGCAGCAGAAAGTATTTTCGGTTGGAAGAAGACAGAAGTACTGGGAAAACCTTTGCCTTTTTTGAATGAAAATAAACTGATAAAATACGAAAATATTATATCTAATGTTCTTTCTGGTGAATTTAAATCTGACCTAGAATTGGAATGTGCTAGAAATGATGGTGAATTGATTTACACCATGATGGCCACTGCACCACTTTTAAATGTTGATAACAACATTCAGGGAGTCATGGCTACCTTTGCTGATATCAGTGACATGATCATGGCTGAAAAGCAGATCAAAGCATCTTTGGAGGAAAAAGAAGTTTTATTGAGGGAGATTCATCACAGGGTTAAAAATAACCTGCAGATCATCTCCAGTCTGATGAGTTTGCAGTCAGAGTATACTCAGGAGCCAGAAACGCTGAAGATGTTCCAGGAAAGCAAGAATCGTATTCGTTCCATGGCCCTTATCCATGAGAAACTGTACCAATCTGAGGATATGGCCCATATTAACTTTGGTGAATATCTGAAAAGTCTGGTGGAAATGCTTTCAAGTTTCCATAAAGAGAAGCGGAATGATGTTGATGTATGTTTAAACTGTGATAATGTTTTCCTGGAAATAGACACCGCTATCTCCATGGGGCTTATTGTTAATGAACTGGTATCTAACTGTTTTAAACATGCTTTTCCCCCTGAAACAAAGGGCCTGATAGAAATAAGTCTTTCCACAGTGCCCGAAGGATATTTGCTGGAAGTGGCTGATGATGGGGTAGGGCTTCCTGATAATTTTGATCTTGAAAACACTAATTCTTTGGGACTTTTAATTGTTCAAACCCTAACTATGCAGTTAAAAGGTTCTCTGGAAATAGAAAAAGGAAATGGGGCTATTTTTAAGTTGGTTTTCAACGAAGAGTAATATTAAATTTTTTAAAAGGTAAATATTCTGTTAAAATTATGATCAGGGGTTATAAGTCCGGGTGAATCCATCTACCCCTGTTATCATTCCTAATTTTACCATTTCCCCGAAGTACTATTCAACCACATCTTCCCTGTGCCTTGGTAAAAACCAATTTTGTGCTATAAAGGTGGGGATCACTGCACTGGAAACCACTACTCCTATAAGCACAGAATATTGCACAGAATCTATGTAACCTGCATTTAGACCGAATAAACTGGCAATTGTCCCAAAAGTCAGTCCAGTACTCATTAAGAGAGTGGTGTACATGCTTCCATTGGGGATGTACTTGTTTGCAAGGAAGTAAACTCCTATGAACTTGGCGATTATTTTGATGGTAAATAATATCAGGAACAGTCCCAATGATGCCAGAATCAATGTCAATGAAATTTTTAAACCACCCACTATAAAGAAAATAGGGGTTATAACGGCGTAAGCAATGGTTCTCATTCTAACCATCAATTCCTTCACTTTTGCCAATTCCTTTGACATTAAAAGTCCTAAAATAAATGCCGGTAGAACTGCTTCTCCATTTCCAATTGCGGCAAAATACATAAATGTCACCAGAATCACAAAAATGTATTTTATTTCAGGCTCTATGACTTTATTCTTCAGTTTTTTGTGGTTGAAGATGTTTTTAGAATATTTGGATGCTAAAATTATAACCACTATGGAAACTATGATGAATAGAATGGTGTACCAATCAGGTTTAATGAAAAGTATGCTCAATACTATCACGGTTAACATATCAGTTATAAAAGTAGCTGCCAGCACTATTTTAACCAGGTTAACATCTGGAATATCTGTTTCAAGTAATACTGAGTATACAACTGCCAGTGAAGTTGTTGAAAGTGCAATTCCGGCGATCAACGCTGCTTGAAGGTTCCATCCTGCTATAAAATATGTGTAAAGAGATGTCCCAACAAAAGGCGCTAAGAATGAGAAAAATCCTATTAAAAAACTTTCTTTGTACTTTTCTCTCATTACCCGTGTATCAATCTCTGTACCAGCCATAAATGTTAGAAGAATTCCACCAAATGAAGCTATCATGGTCATCCAATCAGTTGCATGAAGAAAACCAAGGTTTCCAAAAATAGCCCCCACTATCAGTTCCACGATGGCTACTGCTAATCCCATTCTTAGAGAAATTAAACTAGCTATAAAAATAGCAATAACTAATATTAATACGTTAGCTTGCGCTAATATGTCTACTGTCAATTTAAGACTCCTCCTAAACTTATTTTTTGTTAGGAGTCATCAGCTTCAAAAAAAGCAGTTAAAGGTGAACCCCTTCACCTATATGTTTGTTGATATTTAGGTTTGTATATTTTATAGTTTGTATATTTTATAGTTTGTATATTTTATAGTTAATTAGTTTGTTAAATCATTTGATTAATATATTACAATTGTTACATCATCTTTTAACCTATATTACCAACAGAGTTGGATAAAAATGTTGTTTAAAAAACTTTTTCTAAAATATGGTGACTTAAAAATTCTTTTGTAAGATACTTTGGATAAACTGGCAATCTTTCTTCCAACTGGAATCCCAGTTCTTGGGTTAATTCCATGAGTTCATCTAACTCCGGCCATGGTGCTTCTGGGTTCACGTAATCCTTGGTGATGGGTGAAACTCCTCCCCAGTCATCTGCCCCTGCCAGGATAAACATCCCAGCAGTATCTCGGTTTAGGTTAGGGGGTACCTGCACACCACAATCTGGGAAGAGCAGGCTGGTAACTGCTACCATTCGAATCATATCCAGGAGTGAAGGTTCACGGTGGGATTCCATTTCAATACCGGGTTTGGGTTTGAAATTCTGGATAATGATCTCCTGAATATGACCATATTTATCCTGAATCCTCCTGATCTCCAGGAGAGAATCAACTCTCTCCTCCACAGTTTCCCCAATACCAATTAAAAGTCCCGTTGTAAAGGGTATTTTCAACTTTCCCGCGTTTTCAATGGTTTCAATTCTTAACTTAGGATCCTTACCTGGACTTTTTTTGTGGGCAGGGCCCTCCATCAGTCTGCTGCTAGTAGTTTCCAGCATCAGTCCCATGGATGCGTTCACCTCCCGCAACATTTTAAGCTCATCTTTTTGGAGTACACCTGGGTTACTGTGGGGTAGTAGGCTGGTTTCATTAAGTGTTCTTTCACAGAGGTGATAGAGGTATTCCAGCATCCCTTCAAATCCCAGATTCTTCAGAGCATCGTGGACCTGTGGTGTTGTATCGGCCTGTTCTCCGAAGGTGAAAAGAGCTTCCCTGCAATCGTATTGGTCTGCTTGGTGAATGGTCTGCATGACCTCGTGGGGTGTTAGAATTAATGTGGCGTCTGGATCTTCCACTTCTCGGCGGAATGTGCAGTATCCGCAGTCATTTCTACAGATATTGGTTAAGGGTAAAAAAACGTTTTTAGAATAGGTTATTCTGTCTGTTTGACGGAGTGAATTGGCCTGCATCATCAGTTGCAGAACACCATCACCCTGCACTTCCAGTAGAGAAATTAGCTGGTCTTTGGATAACATTTTCATCTTTTTTGTTATCTATATGAGATTCATCCTTTTATTCCGGGATTAATCCTTTCAAGGATTTATTCTCCTTTTCAGGGATTCATATCCTTTCAGGGATTCATTCTCATATATTCTGGATTCATCTATTTATTTTCTAAATTTAGTTTTTTTAAGTAAGATATGTTTACTTAAATTTTTAATAAGAGATTGGGGGTATGGAAAATGGGTTCATCCTTCCAGGGCCGAAACCACCAGTTCAACAAACAGGGGCCCTAAACCACTTTTGTCCTTCCAGAGGACTATGAAAATGGCAATATCATCCATCAAACCCATACCATAATCTGCGTGGCAGTTCATGTTTTCAAAAGATTCTTTAAGACGATATATTCCGTATATATCGGTTTCTCCCTGGATCTTCACCTTGGAACGGATCTGTTCGTCTATTATGGTGATAATGTCTGCGGTTTCATCAGAGAACATATCCAGCTCGCGAGCCCCCATATCCTTTAGTATCTGTGAGATGGTGGTCCCCAGTTCCTCAGGCTGGATCCTTTGGCGTGATTTTCCCCTGACTATCAGTAATTCGGCGCTGTCCATGGCTGCTTTGGAGCCTTCAAATGCTTCTAACTGGCCCATGATTTGTCCGGCAATGTTGCGTGTCTTCAATTAGTTTCCTCCACCATTTTTTATTTCAGCTTTAAGTTCACCCATGGTGGCTACTTTTTCTGCGAATGCATTGTGGCGGTGGATACTCTCCTCGTTAACCTGTTGAACAGTGATAAGAGTGTCATCGGGTAGGTGGGAGAATTCTTTCACTATCTTCTGTATCATATGCCGCACACAGTCTTCCACGAACATGGGATGCTCGTGGGCATTAACCACTACTGCATGCTCATCGGGTCTTTTCAAAAGTTCACAGACATAGGAGCTCATGGAGTCTTCAATTATTTTGATAATGTCTTCACCCCTGATTGTCTGTTGGGCCGGCACTTCAATCATGATACTTCCCCTGCCTCTCTGATTATGGGATGCAAAGGTGACAGTTTCCAGGACTTTTTCAGTGGTCTCTTCATCTAAGAATTTCAGGAGTTTCTGTTTGGAGCTTTCTTTCACTGTTTCCTGGGCGCAGGGACATACAGTCATCCCTACTACTTCTGCTCCGATCATCTTCCGAATGACTACGCCTTCTTTGGTGCGGTAGCCAATGGCATCAGCCATTATATTGACCATTTCCTGGGTTTTGTGTTGGGTCACTGGTGACTTCTTCATGATCATGAAGTCACTCTTCATACTGACCTCGGCCCGCTTGGCGTATTTGTGCTTTTCAAGCAGTAAACTCACTATTTCGGCACATAATGACTCTACTTCCATTGCATTGTCTTCTACAGCTTCTTCCAAGACGTGGCTAATGGCTTCTGGGTTGCGTGACATGTGGATGCCTCTCTGAGTGCTGGGCAGATCCACAAAGGCATCGAAAGTGGGTAAAAGAACAATAGGTCTTTTATTATCCCTTTCGATCTTTAAAAGTTTTTTAACCCCTTTCACCCCTACTCTGGTGAGGTGCACGGGGATGGTAGGTAACTTTTCCTGGGTATCAGGTAAACACGGTGGTTGCAATTTTTTCACCCCTGAGTTCTATTCTCGATATAATTAACTAAAAAACTTAAAAAACAACTTTGTTTCTCATTTTTCCAATAATTACGTTATTTTTTTGTATTGAAATACTTTTTCCCGGTTATCATCCCTTCACTTAAAGAATGTGGTTACTTCAATTTTTATGAGTTTCCATGGAGATTTATATGGAAATTTTACTACACAATTATTGTTAGTATGTGTTATAAATTAGGGGAGTGATATAAAAAGAGTTGTGTTTTGTTCCTGATATTCCAAATTTTCAGCAGTATGTGATTTTATTTTTTATGCTTTCAATGTATTAATTAGTGGTGAAATTTCATTGAAGGAACTAATTTCCAACTAAGAATGTCAGTCTATCTTTTTATTTAAATAATTAGGGGTTAAATAAGAATATTAGGGGAGATGCTTTTAATCATCCTTCCAGAGCTCTCTTAAATTCAAGGATATCAGTGTCTTTCAAACTATCACTTTTCATAACTTTAGCCATGTAAAGATCTTCAGCTCGTTTTGCCAGGATCTCTCCGGATTTATCATTTTCAACCACCACTAGAATTTCCTGCACATTAAACTGTTCCATTTTACGGTTAATATCATTTTTCACATGGGATATTTTCTTTTTTATGGGTTCAATTGCGGTATCAGGAATTTTAGGGTTGAGAATGCGCATGTCTTCCGCTTCTAATGGTACTCCTGCCACAACTATCCTCAGGGGTTCAACTCCCCAGCGGGTTAATATCTTTTTGAAGTTTCCCTTAGTAGTGAGCAGGATGAATTTTTCTGAAAGCCTATTAACCTCTTCTTCCACATTTTCCTTTTCTAAAACGCCAAATTCTGCCAGAATATCATCAATTTTATTCCTAATACCAATTAAATGGTTGCAAAATTCTTCAGCATCTTCTGGGAGTAGTTTATGGCTGGGTCTGCTGGAATAAATGAATTCTTCAGTTTTTATAATGTTGTTTATAATCTCGGCATATGCAACTGAATCAATGGTGCCTTCATGGGGTTTTTTTAGCTTTTCAGTACTTTTTTGGGATTGACCCGCTTCTTTTAGAAGTGTTTGGGCCTGTTTAAACCTGATTTTATCCATTGCAAATCTCCTCGAATGTGATTATCTTAAAGTGTTTTTTAAAATTCCCCTTTGCAGTTCTTGTTAAAAAGGATTTGTTTATTTTAAAAGGATTTTTTTATAATTTCACTCCATTTTACAGTTATTTTTTTTTAAAATTCACATTAAAATTTACGTTGTACTGGTGATTGGATTGATTTAGAATGTGAAATATGGTGAAAATGTGTCTTGGATTGTTTTAAATATCCTTTTGGTTTCATCTTTCACCATCAGTTTTCCGGGTGGTCGCCACTGGTCTTCATGGGTACTCTTGTCATTCAATACTTTTATCATTTTCCGGTTGGAGCGGGCCATGGCATTTTTACTGTAACCACCCTCCAGGATCAGCACCATTTTGGGAGTCAGCTTCTGCATGTAGCAGGCTATCCATGGATAAAAATCATCATCTAACTGGAGACTGGAAAGGGGATCTTCCCGGTGCCCGTCGAAACCAACATCCAGAAAATAAAAGTCTGCCTTGAATTTTCTTAAAACGGGTTCTATGATTTTTTCCAGGATGTAAATATAATCTGAGGTTGCAGAACCTGGAGACATGGGTATATTAAGATTGCAACCTTTTCCCTTCCCGCTTCCAGTTTCTTCAATGAATCCCTTCCCTGGAAAAATTGTGTGGGGGTCCTGGTGTATGGATATATAGAGGACATGGGGGTCCTGGTAGAATATTTCAGCGGTTCCATTCCCGTAATGGGCGTCGAAATCCAGTATCAGGAATTTCCTAAGACTATGCTTTTCCCGCATGTACTCCAGGGCCACGGCCAGGTTGTTGATTAAACAGAAACCCATGGCACTGTCTGTTGTGGCATGGTGACCGGGCGGTCTTGCCATGGAATAAGCAAAATCATCATGATCAAAAACCAGTCTGGAAGCAGTAATTGCTCCCCCTGCTGCTAGTTTTGCAATTTCATAGCTTTGAGGGGAAGCAAAGGTGTCGAAGTCCAGGTAACCTCCACCACTTTCTGCGAAATTCTTCAAATGTTTTAGATAAGGGGTGGTGTGCACCCGCAGGAGATCATCATCACTGGCAGGGGTGGGTTGGTGGATATCTGATTTTTCCACCTCACCCTCTCTTAGAAGATGATTCATCATAACTTCCAGTCTTTCCTGATTTTCAGGATGGGATCCAGTTTGATGCTGTGCGTATTCTGGGGAGTAAACCAGGGAAATCACACCAAAACCTCCAGATGAATTTTTCAGACTATTTTATCAAACAATCAATCACAATCTAATTAATTATAATATACAAATGAATTATGCATTTTATTAAAATTTAATGAATGAATTTTTATCATAAATGAATCTCTAATTCCAATTGGGATTAGCTAATTTAATTAAGATTAATTCATGTATTAAAAACGATATGGATTGGTTTTTTTTATTGGTTTACAACATTCTACTTGAACTGAGGTCTTCTTTCACAATGTTAAGCACGGTTTGGGTGTAGGTTCTCTGAACATCCGGTTCCTTGAGCAAACCCTTTATGAATTGGTCCAGTTCACTGGTGTCTTTAAATCGGGCAACCAGTATGGCATCAAACTCTCCTGTAACATCATACATGCAGAGAACGTTTTTATGGTAGGCGGTGCGATCTTCCCAGTTTTCCAGTACTCCTCCCTTTACCCGTACTCCAATGATGGTGGTGAGGTTGTAACCCAGTTTACTGTGGTCAATGACCGGTGCGAACTTCTGGATCACCTCATTTTTAGTGAGTTTCTCCATACGATTATGCACCGTACCAATGGAAACATCAAGACGCTTTGCTATTTTCCTGTAAGACATTCTGCCGTCTTTATTGAATAAATTAATGATTTCTCGGTCTACATCGTCGATTTCCACGAGTTCGCTCTTTTTATCATTTTCTTTCATTATATTCACCGCTTAGATAAACATTGTTTATGTTTTTTTAATTTGAGCTATGATTAATTATACATTTTTCAGATATGGTTGCAAATAATTTAAATACAAGTTTGTACAAGTTATTATTAGGTGATCAGATGGCTGTGTTGAATGAAGAAACCATAAAAATGAGATATATTGCACTGGTGAGGAAGGGAATAATTGATGATGATGAATGCCGATCCTACACCAAAAAGATCGATTTCCAGCCGTGCATGGTGAAGAAGGTTCAGAAATTCGAAGACTATTTTGTACCGGGAACTGTGCTTTTAAGTGATAAGGCAAGTTACAAGTTGAGAATCGAGTATCCAATGGAATAAAAGTCTTATCATCTTTTTTGGTTAAGAACATGATAACTCCAGAATCATTTTAACGTAACTTCAAATTAAAATTATAGTCTTCATTATATTTATTTTATTTTTATATTATTTTTTGTTGTTTCATAATTTATTTCAATCATTGTTCAACAGATAGGCTGATCAGTGATTGAAAGTTTCATTCTAAAGTAAATATGTTAGATTAACTTCAAAATTTCCATAATTTCAATTTTAATCCCAATTTGTGAGGGCAAAATTAAAATTTAGATTTTATAGTTTAGATATTATCATTTATAATATAATTGGTGCTTATAAGTCTCCTTGCTGGGGGCGGTATGATTTTAAGTCATGGCCAGCATCCCTGCATCAGTTATGCTGTATTTTTCCATGGAATGAGATCTTTTAACCAGCCCCAGGTCTATAAGTCCATTAAGATGTTTATAAACCATTGCCCTGGATATTCCAACTTTTCTACCAATTTCAACAGCAGTATAGTCATTATGGGTGAGCATTTCCATTATTTTAAGACGGGTCTTTGATATCTTCAGCTGGAATGGTGGAAGCCTAACCACCTTCTCTCCAAAACAGGTGAAAATCCCTGCCACTTCCTCCAGGTTAGCTGCAAAATTCAGAAGAGGACCAATATCCCCAGAACCATAGGCCACATAAATGTCGCCATGTATTTTAGCCCCTCGGATAATTTCTAAAATCCGATTTAACGCATCCTGGGGGTCTTCTGTATCTATTCGAATTTCACCGCCTTTTAAAAAAGAGTCCAATTCTGTTTTGCGATGTTTCCCATAATGCAATATGATTAATCCATCTGGCTGGGTTTTCATAGAGACATTAAAGAGACATTGTCCTCTTAAATTCGTTATCAGGGTTTTCATACTAAATCACCTTCACTGAAACTATTGTCTCATTTTATTATATAACAGTATACCTTGAAAGTTATACCAACGGTAAAGTTTATTATTAATCATGATTGATTACCCTCAAGAGATTAAATGGGGGAATTTGAACGAGTACAACCGATACCATAAAAGCAGAAAATTACACAACCCGACAGTTGAACAATGAGATTAAAAAGGCAATATCTGAAGATAAAAAAAATTTGATACTTGAAAATCCAGGCAAACTAAACTCAATTGCAGTAGGGCTGGGACCCGGAGCAGAAATCACCCTAAATGGTGATGTGGGAGATTTTGTAGCGGCACTGAACAATGGAGCATCCATAGAAATACAGGGAAATGTTGGTCGCTACGTGGGTGACAACATGACCTCGGGGGAGATCATTGTAAGAGGTTCTGCTGAAGAAGGAGTTGGATTCGGAACCTACAACGGCACCATTGTTGTTTATGGGGATGCTGGCGATGCAGTGGGCCAGCTAAATAAAGGAGGAATTCTGGTTATAAATGGTAATATGGGCAAATTAGCCGGACTTTACATGCTCAGTGGGGATATAATAGTCACCGGGGATGCAGGTGAAGACACTGGAGACTGGATGATTGGAGGAAACATATACGTGGCTGGAAACTATCAGACTGGGACCAATGCTGCAGTGCGAGAACTGGATGCCAAAGACAAGGATAAGTTATCATCAATCTTCAAAAAATATGATATAGCTGCCCAGGCTGAAGATTTCATTAAGATTGGGCCTGAAGAGTTAAGACCCTTCTATGGTAAAGAGGAGGCCTCCAAATGAAGCAGATACTTTTAACTGATCCTGAAAAGTGCGATGGATGCAATGACTGTATTGAAGCATGTGTTTTGGTAAATGATGAAAGTGGTATTTTCCTGCATAAAATGACTGAAGGTTACCAGACCATTGTCTGCCAGCAGTGCATAAACCCTTCCTGCCTCAGGGGTTGCTTTAGAGATGCAATCTACCGTGAAGGGGATGTGGTAAAGATCAACCAGGACCTGTGTGTGGGCTGTCGCCTGTGCATGTTAATGTGTCCCATTGGAAGCATCACCCACACTGCTGATGAAATGCTCAAATGCGAACAACAGTGTATGCAGTCAGCAGATGACGTACCAGCCTGTGTTAAGGCATGTAAAGAGGGCTGCCTGGGTGTGGTGGATATTAAAGAATTTGCCACGGGTCTGCAGCAGAACTTCGGAATGGATAACGCCATGGGATCAACCTCAAAAAGACCCTTATCTCCCTCTGGACAACTGGCAGTGTCCACTGAAGGGCTCTGTGTCTTCTGTGGGACTTGTGAAATTGTCTGCCCCACTGATGCCATTGAAATCGTGGATAGCCATGCTGAAATTGATAAAAGTCGTTGTATAATGTGCGGATCATGCACTGCGGCATGTCCCGTGCTGATACCAACAGGAGCAGGGAGCATATGGGATCCCAGAACCATCGCTGACATACGATACACCTCCAAAGCAGGTAAATACGTTCTCAGAGGTTTCGGTACAGAAAGAAGGCTACCCAACCTGGATGATATTATAATATTGCCTGGACAGGCTTCAGTATCCCCAGTGGACAAGTACAGGGAGGCCTGTAATACCAAAATTGTCCTGGGATCCAGGTACGCTGAAAATCCTCTGGAACTGGAAACGCCAGTACTCATTGCTGGAATGTCATTTGGAGCATTATCTGAGGAGTGTAAAGTGGCCATGGCCAAGGGAACATCCCTGGTTGGATCCTGTGCTAACACCGGGGAGGGGGGAATGCTACCTCGGGAAAGGGAGTGCGCAGATAAACTGATGGTACAGTACTCTTCCGGACGTTTCGGAGTTTCCGCGGACTACCTGAATGTAGGTGATGCCATAGAAGTTAAAATAGGTCAGGGTGCCAAACCTGGTATGGGTGGACACCTTTTAGCCGAGAAAGTCAGTCCTAAAGTAGCCAAGATCAGAGGAATACCTCTTGGAACCGATGCACTGAGTCCTGCTCGATTCCTGGACGCCACAAGACCAGGAGATCTGGACAAGCACATAGAACTCATCCGTGAGGTTACGGACTGGCAGGTGCCCCTTGTGGTTAAATTAGGGCCGGGCAGGGTGAAAGATGATGTTCAACTGGTTGCAGAAGCCGGCGCCGATGTGATATCTGTGGATGGTATGGAAGGAGGTACTGGAGCCGCACCAGAAGTTGTCATCGAACACACTGGAATCCCCACCCTGGCAGCACTCATGGAAGCAGTCAATGGACTGGAAGAGATTGGAATGAAGGACACCGTGGATCTCATCATTACCGGAGGAATCCGGAGCGGGGCAGATGTGGCAAAATCAATGGCTCTGGGTGCAGATGCAGTGTACATTGGAACCGGTGCCATGATTGCCATGGGATGCAGAGCCTGCCGTATGTGCTACACTGGCAAGTGCCCGGTGGGGGTGGCCACCCAGGATCCTTTGCTATGTGAACGCCTGGATGTGGACCTGGCTGCCATGCGAGTGGCCAACTACATTAAGTCCATGACCGAGGAGACCAAGATGCTGGCCCAGCTGGCAGGTCACGATGATATTCGCAAGTTCTCACCAGATGATCTGCGAGCCTTAAACAGTGACACTGCCCTGATAACTGGTCTTCGTCTCACTGGATTATAGTCAATCAAGAAGAATTCCCTCAAAATTTGGGTATTAATTACCCCAAAAGGGGATTATTTTTTTCTTTTTTTATATTTTATTCTGGTATGATTTTTGCATGTTGAAATAGTAAGTTTTAACTGGGAAATAATCATAATAAAAGAAGATTATTGGCTTTTTTAAATTAGATAAAAATCAGTAGATTTAAAAAAATAAAAAAAGAGAAATGAGGGAGTTTTTTTATTCTACAGCTTCTAAACTGGATGCAACCATCAGCGCAATTGCTCTGTACATGAACATCATGATGTAGGGCATTATTACCAATGGTAATAATATAAATCCAATCAGGATGATCATGGTCAGTGATCCTATGAAGTACCCTATTCCAGCTATTATCCAGATTACTATGAGGGTGATGATGTATTTGCCCCAGCCAATTCTGGATATGTGTTCTAATATTTCGCTGAATCGGAATGCTGCTCCAATTTCTCCATCGTAGTATGCCATGTTGGCGATGGCCATTAGTTCAAACAGTGAAATAATGAATCCTACTATTGCGATTACTATGTACAGTATAGCCATCATCCCATAAGCTGCGCTTGAAACGGCATAGGCGTCTGTGTAACTCGCAGTAGTCACCATTCCCATGGTTATGAAATACATAATTCCATAAATTATCAGTAGGGGAATGGAGTAAACAATACCTACAACAAAGATTTTCAGACCATCAACGAACATTTCCCCAATTTCATCGAATTCAGGGAGCTCGTCAATACCAGCTAAAGTGGCCTTTATTATTCTGAACAAATAGCCCATGACTAAAAAGATAGGAACAATCAAAATCGAAGCAATACATATTACACCCAATATTAGTACTTTTCCCCAGTTAGAGGAAGGATACTTAATTGAGTCGGATACAATTTCTCCTATGTCCATTTTTTTACCTCCAATTATTTTATTAACGATAATATTTATGCAAGTCATTTTATAAAAAAGTTATTTTTAAGATGTATTAACCTAATTAGCGATTTTAAAAAAAGATCGATTCAGTGATTATTTAATATAAAATATTTAATAATAGAAATCATTTTTTTCCTTTAAAAAATAAAGTTATGGAAAAAAGAAAATAAGGTTTATATCTTGGGTTGTTTATTCAACAGATTCCATTTGCACACTGGATCCGAAGAGTAAGGCCAGGGATCTTGCAGAGAACATGTACATGTATGGGTAAACCACTAAGAGGGCAATGATGGTTCCTATGAATGGAATTATGTTCAGGATACCAGCAATGACTCCACCGATCAATCCGATGATGATCATCACAATGTACCATACAATGTATTTGCCCCATCCGATAATGGCTATTTCCTCGAGGATTTCACTGAATCGGAATGCTGCTCCAATTTCACCATTATTAAGGGCCATGTTTGCAATGGCAATGGATGCAATTAATCCTAAAATTATTGCTAAGAGAATTCCAATAATGGCTGTTCCGCCCATGAGTCCTATGAATAAACCAGGGTTGGTCATGGTGCCCGCGTCTGTCACGGACATAGATGCGATTGAAGCCCATACTCCAATTAATATAACTATCGCTGGGATCAAGAAATATACAAACTGTACTACAAATATTTTCAAACCGTCTATTAACATCTCTCCCCATTCATCAAAGTCAGGGAGTTCGTCAAAACCGGCTATGGAACCTTTTAAAATTCTGAAAAAGTATCCCATTACCAGAAAGGCTGGAATTATTAAAAAGCTTATAAGGAATAAAAATCCTAATATTAGCACATTTTTCCAGTTCTGAGACGGGTAACTAAGGGAATCAGATATAATTTCTCCAATATCCATGTTAATACCTCCTATTTTTAGGTATCTATTGTTTATGATTCTTTTCTTATAAAGATAACGTGTTCTATTCACCATATAAGTAATAAAAATCCTAAAAAGTGAATATATTGTGGAAAATTAGAATAACAAATAATAATTATTATATTCTTTTATTAATTTTCAAAACCCGAAACAAACAAAAGCCCCAAAGCTCTGGCATATAAGAGGTAAAGGTACGGATAAAGGGCAATCACAATTAAAGCCCATCCAAGAATGGGTATAAGTCCAAGGACCCCGGCTATGGCTGCTGTAATCATTCCCAATATGATCATCATTATGTACCATATGATATAGTCCACCCAGCCAATGGCATTGATGGTATCCAGCATTTCACTGAATCGGAAAGCTGCCCCAATTTCACTGTTATAATAAGCCATATTTGCTATTCCAATGGTGAAGAACAATCCAAAAATCACAGCTACAATCAATCCCATCACCATCAACCCCCACATTAAACTTAAGGCACCAAAAACAGCACCTGGCATTAAATCATTTCCAGAAGCTCCCCAAGCTACCATTGAACCAATGGAAGCCCAGATTCCAAGGAATATGATGGTGAAGGGAATAATGAAGTAGACCAGTTCCACCACAAAGATTTTAAGGCCGTCTATGAACATTTCTCCCCATTCATCGAATTCAGGAAGCTGGTCAACCCCGGCAACAGACCACTTCAGAGCTCTGAAAACATATCCCATAACTAAAAAAGCAGGAACAATTAAAAAACTGGTTAAAATTAATATTCCCAGAATTATAACCTTCTTCCAATCTTGTGAGGGATATTTCATTGCATCAGAAGTCAAATATCCTATATCCATACTATCTCCTCCTTAACCAAATTCTGGAAAAAGTTACATATTGTTCTCAAGTGTTTATTTTACCCTTTCATCCCCTTGAATGGAGTTTATATTATAAATAATGGTTTTAGGGACAAAAATAGTTATTGATATTCACAGTTTTATTGACATTTGCCAATAAAATTCTAATCCCTGCATAGTGTCCGGGGGATATCATAATCTTTATAAATATTCACGGGATTTTATAGTATCCACGGGATTTTATAGTATTTAATGGATAGGATTCGCGTTATTAATTAAAGTATTCACGGGATTAAGATATATTAACTATTATTCCTGGTATCAACATCCTCTGTGGGTGGAAAACTTATTCAGAAGGGGGAAAACACAAATCTTTAAAGGTAATAATGTTTATAACGATTAGAAAATAGGGAAGTCTCCATTATAAAATTCCATTATAGAATAAATTCCAGGCTTTCAAAAATCGAATAAAGTCATTAATGTCTATTGGAAAATATAGATAAATTGGAAATAATATAATCGATGTAATAAAATTATCCTACTAACACTCTCTCTTAACGATATAATATGGTGAAGCAATGAAATGGCAAGTTATTCTCTTAATTGTTCTGGCAATATTTGGAGGTTATCTTGTTATTTCATCTATGATGGGTTCATATGAGCCAGTGGGAAGATTAGGATTTGTTAAGCTGGCTAATCCTGATATGTATCCGGGCCATCCTCATTCTCAACTTTTAGCAGAATATGCAACTGAAAGAGGATCTAAATGTGCACTGGTTGTCCATTTTGCAGGGGATTCCAACTATCGTCACTACATGGAGGGGGATGTGATGATAATAGAAATGGCCTTCATTGACACCAATGGTACTGGTGCTGAGGGGCCAACCGATTATATGGATTCACTTAAACTGGCCCTCTTCGGAGTTCCAGATGGTAGATACAAATTCAAGGCTGATGGACTAACCTTTAACAACTGGAATGATGCCAATAAATATATTCTTAAGTTAGCAGCTCAGAATGGGCAAAAAGGGCCTATTCCAATGGTATGGCATGGAACTGCAAGATCGGGCAATCCTATATTTTCTCAAGGGTGTGGATTACCACTTTACTTCTACATAACTTGGAAGGAGTACGGTCAATTTGCAGCCTATTACTATGTCTTAAAGGGAATTTTAACACCCTACCTGAGCTTACCCTACCGGGACTATGAACTCCAGCATGCCTCAGAACTGCAGTATTATTATACTCATGACATGTTAAACTACCGCTGAAAGGGTTAAATATTCTAAAAAGGTTAAATATTCTAAAAACTAGGATTTATTCTATTTTTTGTTTTAAAATAGCCGGTAACCTACTATTTATCATTCCCCAAATGGTTTACCAAATAGTTCATGATATTAATCGTTATAAAAACACAAGATTATGGTTTAATTATCTTAATTTATCAGTTTTTAAGATTGATTATATTTAAACACTAATTCATGGTCCATTTATTCTTGAATAGTGGATTAAAGTTACCAATAAGTTTTAAAATTATTTATAACTACTGATAGCTATTTATAACTACCAATAACATTTTCAATGAAAGATAATGGTGCATCAGTTTTCAAACCATTGGGGTTGAAGTGAGTTCTGCTAACCCTGTAACCTCCCTCTTTAATGAGATCCATAACTCCTTCCATGGGAGGGGCACTTATCTTCAACTTTCGGCAAATAGCATGCACATCGTAGAATGTAGGGGGGGCACCCGCCTCTGCGAGACATTTTTCCAGGAGTTTAGTAACCTCATTTTTTTGATTAATCTCTATATCTGGTACCATGTCCAGCATTTGGCTTAAAAAGTCTGAATTCTGTATCTCTCCGCACCAGAGTGGACCGGCAACATTCCAAACCTCAGCACAATCAGGACAATTCATGGATATTCGTGGAGCTATGCCCTTAAAAACCTGTCGATTAAGACATTTAGGGCAATATGCTATGTAACCAAGGTTTTCCAGGGATTCATCTGTGTTTTTGGCCCCTTTACCCACCAGGGCGTACAGTCTCATGTAATGTTCTGTGCTGTGGGAGAACTGGAACTCCAGACACTTTTTATATTTGGAGAAGGTACGGGAGAGGAAACCTGCCAGGATCCTGAGACCAGTTTCATGACAGTACTCATTTCTAAGAGGTTTAGCTCCATATTTGCGTATGCATGGTTTTCTGTAGGTGCCACAGAGGGCCGAAGTGTCAGTGGCAGTGACACATATAATCCCCCCTGCCTTAAGACTGTTAGCAGCCGATTCAACATATGGTGCAGGAGTGCCGAAGGGGTCGATGTCCACCACGTCAAATTTACCCTTGCATTTGCGGAGGATTAAATTAGCATCTTCTCTACAAGCCTTAACATTGGTTAAACCATTATTTTTGATGTTTTCATTGGCAAGTTCAACTGCAAGTGGGTTTAAATCATTCACCACTGCCATAGAAACACCTTCTATTTCCTTAGCGTACCGTATCCCTCGTATCCCACTACCTCCAAAGGCATCGCAGATGGAGATATCATCATCCTTTTGCTGCCGGTATGTGGTTAAAGCAACCACCGACAGGTCCCGGTTAAGCTCCATAACCGGGTTGAAAAAAACAGGAGCCCTGGCTGTCACTTTTTCAAATTTAGGGATTTTAATTTTTACCTGACCTTCCTGTACTTCTAAAAATTCCATTTTGTAACCTCAAATTAAATTATAAACTTGTTATAATAGTTCTATATTATTTTAAAATTCTAAATTATTTTTTGTAGTGTTATTTTATTATTCTGGAGTTTTATAATGTATTCTGGAGTTTTAAATCATATTCTAAAAATCGCATCATTAGTTCATTAACTTTTAATAACTATTATTAAGATTAGGTTATAGAGGAGATCATTATTAAGAAAGGAGTATAACATGTCATCAATACCATTTTTAGATAATGCTAGTGAAGGTCAAAATAACTGGTGGAAGTATGTTTTAACTGTCATTTTATCCCTGCTTGCAGGAAGTTTGGTAGCTGGAGTGCTAGTGGTCCTCTTCCTGGTGGTTTATGCTTTTATTTTATCTGCCACTGGTAATGTGGCAAACATCCTTGGAATTATTCAGGGAACCCTCCAAAATCCATTTGTTCTCATTGTTCTCATTGGAGTTAGCTATGCCATTTCATTTTTCCTTTTCTATATCTGCCTGCGTTTTTTACACCGTAAACGATTGATGTCCGTTATAAATACGGTTTCCAGTTTACGCTGGAAAATGTTACTCAAAGGACTGGTATTATGGATTTTAGTGCTGGCGATTTTCAACTTACCTGATCTGATTTTCAATTCCCAGAATTACCAGAAAAACTTCGATCTTGGTAGTTTTGCCATTCTCCTGGTGTTATGTCTCCTGGTGTTCCCAATGCAGGCGTCATTTGAGGAGATTTTGTTTAGAGGATACCTTATGCAGGGATTTAGTTTGCTATCTAAAAAACCATGGGTTTCCCTACTGCTAACATCGTTAATTTTTGGATCAGTACACATTCTCAATGGAACTGATCTGTATATGGATCTGTCCATTGTGGCATCCACATTCATAATGGGGCTTATGCTTGGTGTAATTGCCCTGGGGGATAATGGAATAGAAACAGCAATGGGAATCCATATAGCCAACAATCTCTATATTTCCTTGTTTTTCAACTCCGCAGATTCTGGACTTGGTGAACTGCCTTCCCTGGTCACAGCCCCTGCATCAGACCCATTTTCAGGCATACCCTTCATGATACTTGCTGCCCTGATAGTGCTTACAATACTGTTCTGGAATCGTAAGGATGATCTAGTGCGAATATTCCGTTAAACAAAGTTCCTGACTTCAAGATGGGGGTTTCCAGATTTGGGGTTTCCAGATTTGATTATATGGGGTCATTCCCCTTTTTTTTAGGAATAATTTTCTCCTTTTTTTAGGGATCTTTTCCCCTTTTTAAATGAAGATATATTATTTAAGAGATTAAAACCAATGAAAAGATTGTTGACAAAAATAAATTTAATGTTTTTGATTATAAAATAAAGTGATTTAATGTACGTATTTGTCCTGTTTTATTCATTTGGATATTGAAGTGACAATTTAAGTACTTAGGTGAATTCATGATACCAGTTGCCAAGCCCCTTATCGGTGAAGAAGAAATAGAAGAAGTGGAAAAAGTATTAAGGTCCGGGTTTATAGCCCAGGGCCCAAGAGTGGCGGAATTTGAGGAAGCCTTTGCCAGCTACGTTGGAACGAAACATGCAATTGCTACGACTTCAGGGACCACAGCATTACACCTTTCTCTGTTGGCTTTGGGTATAGGAAACGGTGATGAAGTTATAACCACTCCTTTCAGCTTTGCTGCTACTGGTAACTGTGCACTCTATGTTGGAGCCAGACCAGTCTTCGTGGATATTGACCCCCGGCCCTTTAACCTGGACCCTGAATGTATTGAAGCAGCCATAACCGAAAAAACCAAAGCCATACTCCCGGTGCACCTCTATGGTCAACCAGCCAAGATGGATCGGATTAAAGAGATCTCAGAAGAACATGGTATTCCAGTTGTGGAAGACGCTGCCCAGGCACATGGGGCAATGTTCCAGGACGAGATGATCGGATCCATTGGTGATATGGCCTGTTTCAGTTTTTATCCCACCAAGAACATGACCACCAGTGAAGGTGGGATGATAACCACCAACAACACAGAACTTGCTGATATGGCCCGGATACTGCGGGCTCACGGTGAAAAAGAAAGATACCATCATTCTGTTCTGGGATACAATTTCCGGATGACTGACATAGCTGCTGCCATTGGCCTGGTTCAATTAAAAAAACTTGATGGCTTTAATCAGAAGAGAATAGAAAACGCAGAATACCTAACCGAACATTTAAAGGGAATTTCAGGTATTGAAGCACCATTTGTCTCCCCCCAAGTGAAACACGTATTCCACCAGTACACTGTGAGGATTAAAGATGGAAAAAGGAATGATGTGATGAACTTCCTCAACCAGGAAGGAATTGGAACCGGAATACATTATCCTGTCCCTATTTACAAACAGGAACTCTACCAGAACCTGGGGTACAATGATAAACGTCCTGAAACTGAAAAAGCGGCATCTGAAGTTTTATCTCTCCCAGTGCATCCATCGTTATCAGTAGAAGATCTGGAAACAATAGTGATTTCACTGGAAGCCGCTTCTGACAAGTTTTTCTAGATTCAAGACCAATTATTCTTTTTTTTTTTACTGATTATTCTTTTTTATATCTTTTTTAATTTATTTTCAGTTTTTTTTGAGTTTAATCCATTTTTCAGGGATATTCCTAGAACTAACTAAAATCAGTAAGCATTAATCAAATAGTCTATTCATCTCAGTTTTTTCTCTACTGAGTGCACCTTATCGGCCATGGTTCGGTCACGATCCCTACGGTCGTCGATCTTGACACTGGTCACCACACGCTGGGAACCTGCCTTAAAAACTGCTTCATGAGCAATTTTAATGGCATCAAAGAGTTCATCAGGATTTTCAGCTTCTAAAAGGGTCCCCATGCCGCTTAACTGATATTTGATTCCAGCTTCATCCAATGCAGCCACGGCAGCGGCCACATATCTGCTGAGGCTGGTCTCCGGGGTGGCTATGGGGATTACGGTCAGTTCTGCAGATATCATAATGATTTTTATGTTCAGCCAGCCATATATTTTTTATGAAACACCTGGATTACCAGAACTTCAATCAGGAACTTGAAAATAAGGTTAAAAACGTAATAACGGATTATAATTTGATAGATGAAGGTGATAGGGTAGCAGTTGCTCTTTCAGGGGGTAAGGACAGTGTTTTAACCTTGCACATTCTGGATAAACTTTTAAAGGAAAATGAGTTAGATTTTGAACTTCTGGCCATTGCTATTAATGAGGGAATATCTGGTTATCGTGAAGATGGAACTGAATCTGCCCGGAATAATGCATCTGGACTGGGAGTGGAGTATCATGAAGTATCCCTGGAAAGTGAGATGGGATTCTCCCTGGACGAGGCGGCTATGTTTTTCCAGACCGCATGTGTTCCCTGTGGTGTTTTTAGACGTTACCTTTTAAACCGCACCGCCCATCATCTGGGAGTTGATAAACTGGCCACTGGCCACAATCTGGATGATGAAGTTCAGTCTTTTCTTATGAGTTTTGCCCGGGCTGATGTGCGGCGTTTTGCCAAGTTCGGACCGAAACAGGAGCGCATTCACTCTAAGATGGTGCCAAGAATCAAACCACTGTGGCTGGTGCCGGAAAAAGAGGTGGGAATGTGGGCTATTATGAATGAAGTGGATGTGCACCTTGCAGAGTGCCCATATGCTTATCAATCCCTCAGGTCACGTTTGAAAGCTTACCTTAACCATTTGGAGGAGGAAAGGCCAGGTACCAAGATGAAGCTGCTGGAGTTTTTCCAGAAAAACCTGCAGATCGATAAAAAACCTGTTAAAATTCACCAGTGCCAGATATGTGGCGAACCATCATCTGCTTCCGTCTGCAAGGCCTGTGAAATGCAGGAATTTATAAAAAATGAGTTAGGATGAAAACGGATTTTATAAAATTAGAATGGGGATGGTTGTGATAAAAAAGTTGGGTGATAAATTAGGCCCTTATTAATGGGGTTAATGATTATGGTGTATATTAAGGATTAACTGACTAAACGGGTAACAGTCCCTACACCTTTACTCTTACCTTCCCGGAATATTAATCTTTGACCTTCACGGATTGCGTAAGGACGATATTTGAATCTCATTCTTATGGATCCGGTGTCCCCTGCAGATAAGTATTCCTGATTAATGGGGCGGAAACAGGTAGTTTCAGCTATGGTCTCGATGTGAGTTATGCACTCGTAACCATCCTTAATGGTAGTGGGGTGCACCAATATGGCCACATCGGCGTTAAATTCGCGCACTGCACGTGGATTGTAATCAGGGTGGCATATGATCATTCCTCTCCTGATTTCATCCATTTCCACACCTGAAATGGAAATTCCAACCACTTCGCCCACACCAGCACTTTCTTTTCGATAATGGTGCATTTCAATGGTTTTAACATTCACTGGAAGGAAATCACCAGAACTCGAAGGTCCTAAAATAAGTTTTTCACCCTTTTTAACCTTACCCTGCCTTATGGTACCACTCAACACAGTCCCCACACCCAGAACTGAGTAGATCTTATCGATATACATCATAAATGGTTTATTGGATTCTTCCTCAATGGAGGGTATTTTGAGATTAGAAAAAAGCCGGTCTAACAGTTCAAGTCCCTCACCAGTAACTGGGGATGCTTTAATAACTGGTACTAGGTGTTGGTTCATGTTTTCTGTCAGAAAATCTGCATCTTCAATGGTTTTTACCATGTAAGGTATCCTTCCCACCAGTTTTAACAGGTCAAAAATCTCCTGACGAACGGTTTTAATTCTTTCAGAACTCACCATGTCTATTTTAGTCATCACCACTATAACTGGCAGTTCCATGGCCAGGATTATCCCCAAGTGTTCCCTGGTGATAGGGGTGGGGCCCTGGTCCGCTGCCACCACCAACAAGCCGTGAGTCAGCTTTTGCCCCACAATACCCCGAATGGTGGTACGGAGCCAGGGTTCATGGCCCACAGTGTCAACGAAAGAAATCAGTTTATCACACTTTTCCACCATAAGTGCTTTATCCCTCTTGTTAAGGGGGTTCTTAATATGTACAGTTTTTCCATTTCTGAACCCGTACACAGCGAAGGACAGATCAGCAGACAAACCCCGTTCTATTTCGTGTTTTTGAACATCCAGAAATATGCGGGTGCTCCCTGAACCAGTATCCAGTGTTCCGGTGGTTAAGGTTCCCACCAGGGTGCTTTTACCATGGTCCACGTGGCCGGCAACTCCAATAAGTAAATGATCTGCTTTGCTGTTCTGCTGGCGGCTGATAATTACCTTGGCAACTTCGCCCCGGCCGGCAGTTTGCTTTTCCACATCAGTGATTTTGGCATTTATTTCACGAGCCAGTTCACCCAGGACATGGAGGGATTCATCCATTTCTGGCTTTCCCAGTCCCACCAGCAGACCGTCGTCATCAACTCCTATAAAATAAATGGCATCACCATGCCCCTTTTCCAGACGGTATTTCATCTGGGATGCCAGTTGCTGTTTACGTACAGTAAAAAGATGAGTATCAGAATTAAGATTTTCTTTGAATTCTATGTTTTTTCTCTCACCATATCGTGTAAGATTATAGAAATTTCTACTATTCATACTAGATCAAGATTTTTTATTAATATCTCTTTACCTAAGTAATCACCCTTCACTATGGTATAAGATAGTTATATATACATCTCTAATTCTATATGAAAAAAGTAAAATGGATGATATTAAGCTTGATTTTACGTTATTAAGTTGAAATAATAGTTTTATTTATAAAAGACTCACTCAGGTAATTATTGATATACTAAAAATATTTTATAGAATAGTAGGTAATGGTATTGTTTGGGATCCTCATACAAATACTCTGGTTTTTGCAACAAGCTAATTTTTCGCCCCTGATGGATGCAGCTAGTCATGGGAATCTTACTTTTATCTTACTAGTTCCATGATCATAATTTTTTCTGTCCCTGATTCAGAGGTTTGTATATACTCTTTCATCCCATAATTATAGAACAGGGGAAATAAATATGAGACAATTGGAAAAACTTAAAAAAATAACAATGCCAACAGCTACGTTATCATCTAAAGCCGTTTCAAATGTAATAATGTATAGGATAAAACCCAGTAAAATAATGACAGTTACTCCTGCAGGATATTACATAACAAAAAGTCATGTTGGGAGTAATCCTACAGCATTCAATACTGTGAAATCATTTTAATTTTTTTATCTAGTTCATTGAGTAACCTAGAAATATGCAGCTAACAGCATCAACACACACCCAAATGGATAACGTAGTGCATTAAACAACCATTAGAGCAGAAAAACATTAAACAACTGGAAGTATCAGTTATATATTAGAAATGGGTTATATTAGAAATATGGGAATTTATGATGATCCCAATGGGGGTTAATAGGTATTTAATCAACTAACCGAAATACTCGGTAAATAACCACCATAAGAGGAATAATGGGGGATAATATGGTAAAATTGAAAGGATTTGACAATATAGAACTAAAGAATGAAAAAATTATGAATATTGGAAGTATAGCCAGAATTAACCAAGTTATAGGCATACTGGAAGGGTTAGAAACTACTAAGGAAATAGAAGAGTGTATTGAAATACTGAAAGAAGTAAAAAAGATAGAAGGATGGTAAGGTTAAACTCCTAACCTAGTAACCAATGCACCACTAGACTATTCAAGTATAGACTATTCAAGTAAGATGGCAGATACTTTCTTTCATAAATAGCTCATTTAGGGCTTATTATTGATTTTGGAATTTTTTTAAGGTGATTATTTTTGAAAGACTTAAGAATTAATGTGAGGGAATGTTTAAGTTACAGTTTATGCAATTTTTAGGATTAAATTGAATGATTAAGATGCAGATTATATGTTATGGGCTCATAATTTATCGGCAGTAGTAAAGTAGGCTCCACCATACTTTTCTTCCTGAAGTTCTTGCACCTTTTCAGATGCTGTTTGATGGTCTTCAGTTTTGGCAATGATTCTCCTCTGAGCAACCTTCAAATTCTTCCCACAAACGCATTTTTTCACGTTTACACCTTCTTTGGCATAAACTGCCCTTCCACAGTCACATCTGAATATCAAGTACATATAAACCAACTCATATAACTGGTTTTTTTAAGGAATCACCTAATCTACAATCTCCTAATCTACAATCTCCTAATCTAC
>AMGN01000039.1 GCA_000309865.1 Methanobacterium sp. Maddingley MBC34
ATTTTAACTTATTTTAACTTATTTTAACTTATTTTAACTTCATGATATTTATCTGGTGATATTTAAAATGAAATCAAATTTAATGAAATCATAAAAATCATCTAAAAAGAGAAAAAATCAGGGTAGTAATCGGAAAATCGTTTAAAATACAGGGTTATGGAAAAAAATTACCTTATTATTTTTTCCTAACTCCAAAGAAATTAATACATTCTATTAAATCCTCAAATGCTATTAACTCTGTCTTAAGCACATCATTTTGGCTAAGAGTACCACTCATCTCACCATCAACACTGAGTTTATCCGGGCCTCTGGCAACAATACGTTCTGTACCATCCCTGCTTAAAATTTCAGTAGCCTTTTTGTCATGGACAAAAGCCCTTCCAGGGATTATAACGGTTTCTTTTAGATCACCAAGCTCTAACTCTTCCAGATCCTTCTGGGTGATGAGACATCCAATATCTTGGTCTGCTGCCACCACGTTCACCAGATCAGAAGCTCCAATGGCATTAAAGACACGTTCAATGTAGGGTTTGGCAATTTTACTGGTTAATATGGTTGCTTCAGATGTTACATCTGATAATATTTCTAGGTAATGAAGATTTTTCTTCCGAGTCAGGGCGAATGGTGAGTCATTTTCAGGATCACAAACTGGGGTACCAGTTACCCTGAGGTTAAATTCCTGGTTTATGCTGCGCACCAGTTCTTCAAACTCCTGCAGGCTGTGTGGTTCAACCCCTTCAATTATGGGCTCATTTCCTAGTATAAGTCCCTGGTTGCGGTAGTTGGCAAATCGCATGAGGATGAATGCCTTAGCGCCCCATTTTTCCAGATCCGCACATGTCTCACGCAATGCTTCACCATCATTAACACCTGGAACGATTACTGCAGCTGCATGTACATCACAGCCTTCGGAAAATCTCTTTAAAGCATCAAGAGATGCCTGTGGGTTCTTATCACCCATCCAGGTTTTCCGTAGTTCAGGGTTGGTTGAAAATACAGTGAAGGTAACCTCTTCTACTCCATGGGATAAGAGATCATTGGCTATTTGCGGGTCATCAATACCCTTTCCACTGGTGTAACCAAGGTGAATGGGAATTTCCCACTGGGAAAATGCGGATGTAATGTCCAGAAGGTGAGGATAGCAACTCACATCTCCACCGCCACTGATGTTTATTTTAAGATCATCTTCACGGAAATTTCCCATCATGAGAGATGTTTTAACGGAGTTAATCACCATGAATGGGGGAATGAATTCATTTTTTGTTTCCCTCACTCCTGAAGTACATTGTTCACAACCAAAAGTACCGGGAAGACATGATCTGCATCCTAGGGGTTCTGCTTCTTTAACCTTGCGAAAATAACAATATTTACAGAAGCCTCTACAGTCTTTACCAGGTATTCCACCTACATCTGCGATTATTTGCATAATATCAACGTTTTATACGTTATAATATGGTAAAATAAGATATTTTCGGATTCCCGCGTTACAGGGGAACTATTATATACACTGAGATAAGTTTACGAAATGGTCACTTATAAGTCTTTCTATTTGATTCAAGAAGAAAGTTTAATACATACCAAACAGTAAACGGAGACTCGTATATCAAATTGTACCATGGGGACTTTGAACCCCAACTGAACAGAATTATTTCCTGTTTAAAATTGATTTGGTGCACAGAATTGGTATGCAAGAATCTGTAGGAGGGAAAAAATGGCAAAGTTTGAAGATAAGGTCGACTTGTACGACGACAGAGGTAATCTTGTCGAAGCAGAAGTCCCCATAGAAGCCCTGAGTCCATTGAGGAACCCTGCAATCAAAGCGATTGTACAAGGTATCAAAAGGACTGTAGCAGTTAACCTCGAAGGTACAGAAAATGCTTTGAAAGCCGCGAAAGTCGGTGGACCAGCATGTAAGATACTGGGCCGAGAGCTGGATCTAGACATAGTGGGGAATGCTGAAGCTATTGCAGCTAAAGCAAAAGAAATGATCCAGGTCGAGGAAGGTGACACCACTAACGTGGAACTGTTAGGTGGAGGAAAAAGGGTATTAGTCCAAATTCCACATACTCGGTTTGAAGCAGCAGCTGAATATTCAGCTACATCTCTGGTAACTGCCAATGCATTCATCCAGGCTATTATCGATGTGTGCGACGTCAACATGTACGACGCTAACATGGTTAAAGCAGCTATACTGGGAAGATATCCTCAGTCAGTTGAGTATATGGGTGGAAACTTAGCAACAATGTTAGATATACCACAGAAACTGGAAGGCCCAGGTTACGCTCTGCGTAACATTATGGTTAACCACGTGGTAGCAACAACCCTTAAAAACACAATGCAAACAGCAGCTCTTTCCAGCATCCTGGAACAGTCCGCTATGTTTGAAATGGGTGATGCAGTAGGGGCATTTGAAAGAATGCACTTATTAGGACTGGCTTACCAAGGAATGAACGCCGATAATATGGTGTTCGACCTGGTTAAAGAAAACGGTGCCGAAGGTACTGTTGGATCAGTCATAGAATCCATG
>AMGN01000040.1 GCA_000309865.1 Methanobacterium sp. Maddingley MBC34
CTCTAAAAGGATGTAACTCTAAAAGGATGTAACTCTAAAAAGGAGCTAAAAAAATAGTGGATTAAATATTTTGTGTATTTTTTGGTGTATTTTTTATGATACCTGGAAGCTGTTCACCACCAGGTCGAAGTTGGACTGCTGGGCATCGTAGTTTTCCACCCGGGCACTGCACAGTATCACGTAGATGGTGCTGCCTTTTTGCATCCATACCGCCCGGTACTTCTTGGCCAATCCCTCTTCAGAAGAGGTGTACACATTTTCGTATACTTGGACACCGTTCAGGGTGAGTTGTGCCTCTGAAACTTTAGTTTTACCCGTGTTGTTGAAAAATTGTGCGTAGTTTTCATCGTAGGCAGTTTTAAGAACAGAACTAGCAGTTGCATTCGGTTTCTGGATGACCACTGAAGTGGTGGGGTTTCCATTAACCACTGTATTGGGATCTCCCACTGCAGCCACGCCATTAGGTGAGCTAACTGAAGCCACTCCCCAAGAAGCAGGGTACTGGAAAAATACACCGTTCTGGGAGAAATTATTGGTCTGATTGGACTTATTATCAGTAACGCATCCTGAAACCAGGACTACCATAAGGGTAACTGCCATTAATGGGAGAATTTTATTCATAAAACAAACACCTATTATCTTTATATTCCTTTATCCATTTCTTCTGAAATATTTAATTATTATCCCTATCAATTATATCATTCCATTATTCTTATCAATTGAACAAATTGATTAATTTCTTATGAATTGAATCCACAATACTATTTAAGGGGAATAACCTTTTAAGGGGAATAACCTTTTTTTTGAATTTTATTTTTAAAAAAATATTAAACCAGAGAAAGCTATGCTTCCCTAGGTTTTTTTAGAATAATATGTGGAATTTAACCGTCAACCTGTTTTATTACCGGTATTTGTGTCAGTTTGGGTGTTAGTTTGACTATTGGAACTCGTATCCGTGGTGGTAGTGGGTGTGGTTTCAGTGGTAGTTGTGGTGGGAGTTGTATCGGTAGTTGTGGTAGTTTTAGTAATGTTGGAAGTGGTGGTAGTGGTATTGTTGACTGGGGTTGGTAAGAATGCACTGGCATTGACCGCCATGGCTATTTGCGGGGTTTCACTGGGTTTTGTGATTAACATAGACCCCATGGAGGTCCCTACTACGAATGCCAGGATTACAAATGCAAGTAAACCTATTTTTGCCCTTTTCCCAAACCATTCTCTGCTGGGCATGTCCTTGCCTTTAATGGATTCTGGTTTGGTAATATATTTTTTAAGCATTTCCTGCTTTTCAGCTTCATCAGCTAACTTTTTCTTCTCATCTTCCTGATCGGACCAGTAGTCCAGGGATTTTTCAGATCCCAATCTACCCTGCATTCTGCGCACATGTTCTGCTGCTTGCAGGGTTTCCAGCTCTTGCCCTATATCTCTTTTCTGGGCGAAGTATTCCTTCTTGGATATATTTCCTTTACTGTACTCTAATTCAAGCTCTTCCAATGTCTGATCGAGCTTTTTTTTACTTGAAACTATTCTAATCATCTCCTTCCTGAGGATATGATCCTAAAATCTTTATGTATCCTACCTTTGATTGTATCCTATTTATAACATTCATGATTTTTATATCCCTATGGTGACCCTCCATATCCACAAAAAAGATATAGCTTCCCAGCTTCTCCTTTGATGGTCTGGACTCTATCTTGGTCAAATTTATATTTTCACTGGCAAACTCTCCCAGTATATCATACAAACCCCCAGGACGGTCCTTGGAAAGGCATAAAACCACCGATGTTTTGTCTTTCCCGGTGGAAGCATGGTCTTCCTGGTGGATTACCACGAAACGAGTCATGTTATTTTCATGGTCCTGAATATCCTCTGCAGCTATTTTAAGACCGTATAACTCAGCAGCCCGTCTGGTTCCAATGGCCGCTGCTTTCATATCACCCAGTATCATCTCAGCAGCTGCAGCAGTGCTACGTGTGGCCTGGGTTCGTACCCCCATCTTCTCCAGGAACATTCGGCACTGGGAGAGTGGCTGGTAATGAGAATAAACCAATTCAACATCATCTAATTCAGCATCATTATTTATGAGGAGGTTGTGATTTATGGGAAGGATTATCTCCTGTTTAATTTTCAGGATGTACTGATGAGCCAGGAGATCCAGGGTGACTCCCACCGATCCTTCTATGGAGTTTTCTATGGGCACCACTCCCCGGTCAACTTCACCAGTGTGCACTGCTTCAAATACTTCTGGTATGGTGTCGTAGGGTACCAGTTCCCCCTCCAGATGGGATGCTGCTTCTTCAGTGAAGGTTCCTGCTGGTCCGAAATATCCTATTTTCATAATTTTACCTTATCATTAAATGGTACCTAAATCCTTGCTGGTTAATAGAAAGGGTTAATATTCTAAGTTTTAGTCTTAAAAGTTTTAGTCTTAATATTATAAGATTAATCTTCATATTTTAAGATTAGTAATAAAAATTAGTTTGGTTAAGTTATTAAAATTAGTTTTAATATTATCTGTTTTATTTTTTTATTAATGATTCACCTTATTTGAATCCATCTTCAAAGTTATCAAACACACTAATTTAATACAACCCACCATCAAGGTAGTTGTTGATCCGGTCATTAGTGGACTGATGTATCCTTCTAATGACTGCTTTGCCGTTTTTTATCTCAGCCAGTGTGGCCATGACCTTTAAATCACGGAGGTGGCGGATGAATTCATCGGCTTCTTCCTGACTATCCACTTCTATCATCAGATCCTCGGCTGCTAATTCACCCTGCTCTACCTTAGCAATGGTTTCCAGCATGGGGTAGAGTATGGATTCACCCATCCGCAGGGCTCTTTCCCGGAGCTGGTCTGTGGATTCTCCTGTTTCATGGGACTGGAATCCTTCCCTGATGATCCTGCTAAACAGAAATGCCTGGGCCAGGTCAAAGGGGAAACTCAGGGCATATTCCAGTTCTGCTGCCTGGGCCTGGGATGAGGTGTACTTTAAGGGTTCAAGTTGCATCTGGGGGTCCTTCATCACCACTCCCTCCCGATCATTTTTCCCTAATTCCCTCACAATACCCAGGATCTTCTGAGGGGCATCTTCCACTGGGAACACTCCCAGAAGTCTCACTGGTTCCAATTGGTAATCTGCCAGTAGTTCCCTTTTAACCATTAATGGTAGTGGTGTGTTGGTGAGTTTTTCCCGCAGGTCGAATATGCGGAATCCCAGTTTCCCCACCTCAGGGTAGTAGTGGGAAACGTAAGGGTTTAAGGTGCCAACCATCTCACCACAGATAACCATCTGAGGATAGTCCTGGAAGAACTCATCCAGGTCCAGTATCTGGCTGGCTTTACGGCTGGTGTAGGGGCAGATGTAACCACCACGGGTGAAGGCAACTACCTTCCCATCAACCCACGCTATACGAACGTTGTATCCGTTCATTTTCTCCTCCACCGCCACTTCCCGAGGGAAGTGTTTTTCCAGTGCAGGGTGTAGCATCAGGGTCCTTCTTATCTTGGGAAACCCCCTAATAACTTCAATTTCCTCCCCTTTTATAACCATGGTCCCGGCTTCAACTGGTCCCAATCCTTTCCGGAACTGGATGGCAACCAGGCCATGTTTCTGGTATTTTTTTACCATACCCTTCTGGTAAGCTTCCTCCAGTTTCGTGGAAGGCACATCCAGGAGGCGAGAAACTTCCTCATCAGTTACCAGGGGCGGGGTGCTTTTTTCTCTCATGGAATACAGTTTAGAGTTGATTGTTTGGTTAAAGTGAATGCTCTCTCTTTATTTGAGTATAATTATTTTTGAGTAGTAATATGGTGGTTATAGTGAATATTCTCTATCTTTAGTGAGTATAATCATTTTTGAATGGGAATATTTAGTTAAAGTGAATACTCTCTATCTTTATTGAGTATGAATATTTTTGAGTTGAATATTTGGTTAACGTGAATATTTTTTCTCTTTTTAGAATATTTATTGGGGAATGTTTAAAAAAAGGTTAAAAATAGGAGGACTTCCTTAAATCCTCCTAATTATTATGGATTTCCTTAGTCTTTTTCCAGTTCCACTATCAGTTTCAGGAAGTCGGTTTTGGTGATTATTCCAGTCATTCCATCTTCATCCACCACTGGCAGTCCACTGAAGTTTTCATCCAGCAGGATCTGTGCTGCCTCGGATATGGTTGTTTCTGGAGTGATGGTTTTCACGTTCTGGATCATAACATCCTCCACCAGAAGGTTACGTATCCTGGCGGGTTTGTACTTGTCTGGAACTACTTTTCTAAAGGACATCATGGCCAGGGCTATATCTTTAGCAGTAATCATTCCCTGGAGCTCGCCATCCTCCATTACTGGGAGTCGGCTAATACCTTCATCGATGATGAGTCTCCTGGCGTGTACCAGCCTGTCCTGAAGTCCGACTGTAGTGACATTGGTCCTCATTCTGTCTTTTACTGTGATTTCAGTGAAGGGTCTGCCCTGGCAGGTGTGCAGGAAGTCAGTTTTGGTGATCATCCCTATGATCTGGTTGCCATCCATGACAGTAAGGCCTCCGATTCCATTTTCCAGCATGAGCTGGGCAGCATCTCCCAGTGTCTGGTTGCCTTCAGCAGTTAATGGTTGATGTGTCATTACTGTGGAGACATGGAAGTGGGAGGGTGCCAGATTGCCGTATTTGGATGATCCCAGACGGAGAGCTATGTCTTTCTCGGTTATGATACCTACCAGTTCTTTCTGATGGTCCTGGTTGGTGTTTATAACCGGTAACCTGGATACTTTATTTTTTTTCATTAATTTCAATGCATCATGGATGTTCTGGTCTTTGTCCACCACAACTGCATCTTTGGCCATTATATCTTTCACATGCATCTTGGATTCCCCCGGTATTTTACTGGATTCCCCGGATTATATCCGTTTTTGTGATTATTCCCACCAGTTCATTGTCACTGACCACTGGAATTCCACTAACATCTTTTTTAGCCATAATATCAGCGGCACTGGCGGCATCTTCATTTTTTTCGATTTTTATAAGGTGGTTGGTCATGAGATCTCCTGCTGTGACCATGGAAACCTCTCGAACATTTCTCTTCTCCTGACCCTCAATGTTACGCAGGAATGCTATTTTTTCCACACTCACTCCTGTTTCAGGGTCTTCCACATTGGCAAAGGATATATTGGAAGAAGTTATGATTCCCACTGGCTCATTATCTCTCACCACTATGACTTTACCAATTTTTTGATCTTCCATTACCCCGATAACATGGCCAATGCTATGGTTTTCATTGACGGTTATCACTTCACTGGTCATGAGCTGAGATACTTTCCATTTGCCCGTGTATTTCTGGCGGTAGAATTCCATGAGGTCACTTTTGGTTATGATCCCCACCACTTCATCTCCATCCACAACAGGAACAGAGCTGATGTCATTTTTGATCATGAGCTCCACTGCCTCCTGAACCTCCCGGAAGGGGGTGATGGTCAATGGGTTGGGTGTCATGACCCTACGGATGCTGATTTTATCAATGGTTCTTCTTTTCCATTTTGGTCCGTGGGACCTCATTTTTCGGGTTAAGTCTTTTTCAGTTAGGATGCCCACTGGTTTACCTTCCTGGTCAACCACCAAAATACGGCTGTAGCCGTGTTTGAGCATGAGGTTTCGGGCATGGCTTACTTGTTCGTTTTCCCCTGCTAATATTACTTCCTCGTTCATTACATCCTCGATTTTCATCATGCAACTCGCCCCTAAAAAATTTTAAAAAACCGTGTTAGGAACTCACGGCTCTTAATATATCACTTTCAGTTATTATTCCCCGTAGTTCTCCATTTTGCACTACAGGAAGTCCACCTATGCCTTTTTCTTCCATGATAACACATACATCTCCCAGATGTGCAGTGGCAGTGGCCATGATCACCTCAGATTCCATGATCTCGGTGATGGTGGTGTTGAGGATCGCCTCGGCACTGTTGGTTATCATGTGTTCAAAGGCACTGTTTTTACCTAAAAATTCCAGGATGTCGGTGGCGGTGACAATTCCCACGATCTTCTCATCCTCAGGGTGGGGTGTCTTGCGGTCTTCACCCACAACAGGGATCCTGCGAAGTTTGTTGCGGACCATTATCTTTGATGCACCTTCAATACGGGTCCCGGGGGTGGTGGTTATTACACTATTGTGCATGTAGTCTTCCACTTTTTCATCGGTGAGTACCCCTGCCATTAAGAGTACAAAGTCTCTTTCAGATACTATACCTGCTATTTTATGGTTGCTGTCCACTATTGGAAGGGCACCCACTCCTTTAGCTGTCATTTTAGTTACAGCAGTGGTTATGGAGTCCTTGGTGTTGATGGTTTCCACCTCACGGGTCATGATCATCTTCACTGACTCGTTGATGGCTGCAGGGAAGTTGTCCTGATGTTTTTCTTCCAGGATCTTGTACTTGTCCCCACCTCCTAAAAAGTCCAGAATGTCCATGGAGGTAACTATTCCCAGAAGCTTCTCACTCCCTGGATCAGTTATGGGAAGTCGTCTGAACTTGTTTTTTACCATTATTTCAGCCGCTTCTTTTATGGTGGCTGTTTGAGGTGCGGTAACCACCTTTTTCGTTGCTATGCTCATCACGTCTCCCTCATGCTGGGATTCGTGGGTTTCAAATTCCAATGAACCACGGTCCATTGATTTTACCCTGTTTATGGTTTGTCTTTTTCTCATCTATACACCTCTAATATTAGAGATAACATTGAATCCATCTTTAAGCCTTTAATTCATGCTTAAAGATAACCTTGAATTCAGATATAACCTTGAATAAATCCTTAAAGATAACCTTTAATTCATCCTTAGATTTAACCGTGAATAAAGCCTTGAATTCATATTTATAGATAGAATTATGGATAGAACGAATTCTGAATTTATCAAAAATAACAAAATTTCTTAAAAATAGTTTAGCACCCAAGTTAGGGGATTTTATAGGTAATGGTCGGGACATCATCTGATATAGGACCATAAAATATCTTCCCTTGAAACTATACCAACAAGATTGGCTTCTTTAGCTCTTCGGGGTTCTCTTTTAACGTATACTGGATTTTCAACCACGGGTATTCTCCCAATATCGTACTCCAGTATTATTTCCCCAGCCTCACGGGTTAAGGTACTGGGGGTTGCCACCACAGGGGGCGTTTTCATGACCTTCTCCACCATAATGGTACCACGTCCTTCATGGGAATCTGACTCAAATCCCATCCGGGCATGGCCTGATTTGATGATGTCCATTCTGGTGACGATTCCTATGAGTTTATTTTTCTTCATCACTGGAAGTCCGGAAAAGCCGTATTCATCCATTCGTTTCCAGACATGTGAGATCAGGTCATCGTAATTACAGGTAACCACGTTGGGAGTGATTAATCCCTGCAGGGTTTCAGAATCGGGTTTTAGTCCGTTGTAGAGAAATTTCCTTAAAATATCAGCTACAGTTATTATTCCCACCAGTTGCATGCTGTCTGCTGACTCCACTACCGGAGCATAAACAGTACCCGCTTTCATTATCTCCCTGGCAAGTTGGAGTAAATCCATATCGGGCGTGGCTATCACCCGGGGTTTTTCCATGATTCCCCTGGCATCTATGTTGGATTTGGTGGAGGATATGTTCATCATATCTCCACGGGTTATAGCACCTTCTAAGCGGTTCTCGGATACTACGAGAATGGTACGGAATCCTTCTTCACGGAAGATGGACCTTACCATGGTGGCATGTGTATCCACAGATACGGTGACAGGATCCGGGGTCATTACTTTTTCCACCGGGTTCAAACTATTCACCTTCTATATCTTCTTTACACTCCTCACAAACGTACTTTCCATCCACTTCATCCAGATAATCCAGGTAATTTCCACATACTTCACAGGTTCCAGGTACTGATTTCTCATTGTCAGAGTAATCTATCTGGTTGGTCATCTTGGCAGTTTCAATCAAGATTTCAGTGAGTTCTGGTGAAACTGTCATCACATCAGTGGAGGTTAATATACCAACAAGAACTCCATTATTCACCACTGGCAGTCTTCTTATCTTGTTTTTTGCCATGGTTCTTGCTGCTTCGTTGAGGTCGCTTCCAGGATGGATTTTTATGAGATCTTGGGTCATGACCTCGGCCACAGTTATCTGGCTGGCCTGGATATCCATGGATACAACCTTGGTTATAATGTCGCTTTCGGTAATCAGTCCTTCTGGTTCTGAATTACTCTTGATGATGAGGCTTCCAATGCCCTTCTGGCTCATTATAGCCGCAGCTTGGGCAATGTTGGTTTCGGGGTCTACAGTTATCACACTTGATGTCATGGCGTCGTGCACAGTCACTTGGGTATCCATTTCCATCTTATATACCTCCTATCTTAGGTTAAGAAGTTTATGAACCTGGGGTATGGTTAACACGTCGAGATATTCTCCTGCTTTCTCGGAAATTTCTAGTAGTTTGTGAGTTTTCCCAGCCCAAAGTTCCAGGGGACTGACCGGCTGAACAACCAGGGATATTTTACCGGTATCAGGGATTTCTTCCCTTATTCTGGCTGCTATACAGGCCACTGTGTCCGTTGTTGTGGAGGGCTGTACTACTAACTTACAGTAACTATTTATCCCCTTTTTTATTAATAGCTTTATGGATTTTATCTCCTGATCCATGAGATCATCCCAGTTGGAAACTGCCTCATGCTCCGGGAGTTTCACATCCATGGAAACATAGTCCACTAATTCTGTTAATTTGGCCAGTTCATCTGGTAGGGAACCATTAGTTTCCACCAGAGCTGGTAAAGGGTATTTTTCCAGGAAATCTTTGATAAAATCAGCGTGTATTAATGGTTCTCCCCCTGTAAATGAAACCGAGTGAAAATCAGGGGTTATGAGTTCATCAATTTTCTCGTATAATGTGTCTATGTCACATTCCTCACCATAACCAGGATCACGGCTTAAGGGAGTGTCACAGTAGTTGCAGTTAAGGTTGCACCCGGTGAACCTTACAAAGACCTGTCTTCGGCCTATAAGTTTTCCTTCACCTTGTATACTTGAGAAAATCTCTGAAATTCGTGTTTTGATTTCAAATCCCCCATTACTCTGCGGTTTTGGTGGAATAAGCACCCTGACCTATTCCTTCGTTCACGCATATTTCCACACTTTTAATATCCCCCTCATTCTGGAGTGCCTGAAATAGTTTATCTGCCAGGTACTCTGCCAAATCTTCAGCAGAGGTGGAGGGCAGTGGCAGGAGACAACAGTCTTCCCGGGGGATTTTATACTCTTTATTGGCTATGGAGAACTCTACCGGGTCTTTGCTTTTAAAATCAAGTTCCTTGCTTTCTTCAGGTATGAGGAGTTTGTGATCCAGTTCTTTGCACATTTTCCTTACCAATGCCTTGACTGTTTTAAAGTCAGCCACGAATCCAAACTGGCCACCACGTTCTCCTTCCACAATCACATCCACGTGGTAAGAGTGGCCGTGTATTCCTCCACAGAATTCATGGCAGGGGATCATGTGGGCGGATGCAAATCTCAAGTTAGCGTGTATCCCATTGATGACTATTTTCATTTAAAAACCTCCCAATAAGTTTTAATGATTTAATAAGTTTTTAATAGCTGTAAATTTAATTCCATCCAATTATTGTAAATTTAATTCCTAAAGTATTGTAAATTTAATTCCGTCCAATTAGTTTATTACACCAGATTATGAGATATGACCGAGAATAAATCCCTAAAATACTCTGGTCTTGGCAATGTCCTCTTCAATATCAGAAATTTCCATTACATACCTTGCAGAAATCTTTTTTGCGAGTTCTGTGATATCTTCACGGGTTAAAGGAGGCGTAAACTCAGTCAAACCAGTGGTTTTAACATCCTCTGGTGTTCCCTGACTGGTCAGGTTCATGGCAAAGTGGATCTTCATGCTACTAATTGAACAGGTGGCAATGGATACACTGAGTTTACCATCATCAACGTAGATATCATCACCCTTACGAAGGGATTTTATACCAAGTTCCCCTAGTAAATCCTTTACAATCATCACCAGAATCCTTTGCCGGTGGTAACAGAGTCGCATGTCTGCAGGTTGTGCGTCAAAGTGTTCGATTATGAAGTGGACCATCTCTTGTGATTTTATCTCTAATCCCACATCTTCATAATCAATTAACTCATCTGAGTGGATGTCCATGGGACCGATCCAGGTCACGATACTGGAACCCTTTATTCCCAGGGCCTGGAATGCCCACATTGGATTTATTTGACTTCCATCGTATAGCATACCAGGTTCGAGTGTTTTTTGCTTCATGATAATCCGGCCCTTATTTTGAGTTTGACTATTATTATTAGTATGGTTATAATTTTTTCAAACAGGGTTATAATAATGTTATAGAATTAGAGTTGATCATTAATGAGTCTGTCCATTAATTCAAGCCTACTTGGGGAAAACATTAAGTTCACGGTAACCTGTTTCGGAGTCAAATACTCGCTTAAATGCCATGTCTGGGCATGAAATACAGATTTCAACAGTAGTGTGGACTGGACAACCAGTCATCAGGTGCCCTCCCATGACATTGCCCTGGCTATCAGCCACTGCCAGGTGCAGGTGAATCCCGTTGGTGGCTATGGTCCCTGTGGCAGAAACGATCTCCAATGGCCCCTTAATAGTCTTTTTATTCCCATTAGCCGTCCTTAAAACTGCCTCATCCAGACTACCCACCAAGCACAGAATTACACCCGATTTTAACCCATATTTATCCCTTATTTCTTCCAGTGACTTCTTGAGGTCCTGGCCTGGCACCAATCTTTTTACTATCATATTTAATAATATGCCCTGCATTAAATTAATTCATGCGAGCCCGAGTCCGAGACTTTATCTACACCAAGGATGATCTTTTCTTGGCCACCACCACTTACCTGCACCCCCATGACAGAATACAATCGTTTCTACGTTACATTCCGGATCCAAAGGGGGAAAGATCCCTTAATGACTCCCGGTACACCAAAGTAGACTCCCAGCAGGCTTATGATTTTTTAAATGAACATTATCCTGATTATCTTTTTGACTGCGGAGTTACACAGGTTAAAATGATGGGTGCACCCATCAAAAGAGTAGAAAAGATACTGAGTCCAGTTGATCGCCTTGAAGAGATAATGAAACAACCTTCACCCAATGAACTTCTATCAAAAGTGATTAAAGTTGCAGATATCTTCAGGGAAGAGGCTGATATCAATCAAAGCCATCTGGGCATCTCTGGATCCATATTACCCAATTTATACGACCCCCTGGTTTCAGATATCGATTTCGTTGTTTACGGTCTTAAAAACCACCAAAAGGCAATGGAAACCTTTGAATCCATGAAAAATGATGCTAAAAGTCCCCTTAAATCTATCAAGGATGGTTACTGGGCTAAGCTCTATGCAAAGAGGATCAAAGATTCTACCTTAAGTTACGATGAGTTCAGGTGGTATGAGGATCGTAAGAATAATAGAGGAGTGGTAGACGGGACCCTCTTCGACATTCTGGCCACCAGAGAATGGGATGAAATCACCGGAACCTTTGGTGATGAAACTTACCAACCCTGCGGAACCATTGAAATCGAGGCAACGGTTTCTGATGCTCTGGCAGCATTTGACAACCCCGCAGTTTACCAGGTGGAAGACGTTAAGATACTGGACGGTCCTGATGTCTATTTAAAGGAGGTGGCATCCTACACCCACACCTATTCTGGTCAGGCCCGAGAAGGTGAACGGATAGTTGCCCGGGGTAAATTGGAAAAGGTCATTGGTAAAAAAACCTATTATCGTCTCATCGTAGGGACAACCAGAGAATCATTTGGTGAGTACGTTAAATTAAAGGATTTGAAATTAAACTCGTAGTATCATGAAAAATTAAAAAAGTCTAAAAAAAGATTTGGAATGATTTAAATGGATGAAACAGTACATATTGGACTTATAGGCTTTGGAACCATCGGAAGTGGCGTTGTAGCCACTTTAAACCAAAACATCCAATTATTAGAAAGTAAAGTTAATAAAAAGGTTAATCTCAAACGTATAGTGGATCTGGACATAACCACCGACCGTGGAGTGGAAGTCAACCCAGGAGTACTCTCCACCAATGTGGATGATATTCTGGAAGATGAGGAGATCGATATTGTTATTGAACTGGTTGGTGGCTACCAGCCCGCTCTGAATTTCATTTTAAAGGCCATGGAAAATGGTAAACACGTGGTAACCGCTAACAAAGCACTTTTAGCCAAGCACTGGCAGGAAATTATGGAAAGCGCCCAGAATAATGGTGTTCGAATCTCATTTGAGGCCAGTGTCGGCGGAGGTATTCCATTACTGGCACCACTCAATGATGGGCTGGCAGCCAATAACATAGAAACCATTTACGGCATAATAAACGGAACTGCCAATTACATACTTACCAAAATGGATGCAGAAGGTCTTGATTTTGATACAGTTCTAAAAGAAGCCCAGGAGATGGGTTACGCTGAAGCAGATCCCACTTTCGACATTGAAGGACATGACACTGCTCAGAAGCTCATAATACTTGGGATACTGGGCTTTGGAATTTACGTTGAACAGGAGAAGTTCCATGTGGAGGGTATAACCAGGATCACCCCTGATGATATCCGTTTTGCCAGGGAAGAACTGGAAAGTGTGATTAAACTACTGGCCATTGCCCAGATAGTAGATGGTGAGCTGGAGATGAGGGTGCATCCCACTCTGGTCCCTGAAACCCATTTATTGGCATCAGTTAATGATGTCTTTAACGCGGTGTACCTGGTGGGTGATGTGGTGGGCCCAGTGCTCATGTACGGGGCAGGTGCAGGTATGATGCCCACTGCCAGTGCAGTGGTGGCAGATTGCATCGATATAATACAGGATATGGAAAGACCAGTGGCTTACGGGCCAAAAGAAACCAGGGTAGAAAGGATTAAGGATATTTCAGATGTCGAGTCCAAATATTACCTGAGAATAACTGCACTGGATGAACCAGGAGTCTTACACTCCATATCTGGTGTTCTGAGTGATCTGGATATAAGTATTGAATCGGTGAGTCAGAGGAAAGCAGATGAAGGGGAAGCTGTGCCTATATTCATGGTAACCCACCGTGCCCTGGAGAAAAATGTGCAGGAAGCCCTGAAACTCATTGAACAAATGGATTTTGTGAAGGAAAAAACTGTTCTTATCAGGTTACTGTAGATACTTAATTAAACATCTAAGATCGCCAAATAAAGAATAAAGATGGATTTAGAATAAAGAATGATTCTATTGGGATAGTTTCTATTCAATAAATTGGGATAGTTTCCATTCGATGGTTTAACCCTTATACCATGAGTATAAGGGGATTTTTTAATTTTTATAGTATTTTTATAGTTATGTTTTTAATTTAAATGGTAATTGGTTTTGTATTTTTTTAGAAGCGTGCAACGAATAAAAATAGAAATTAAAAATAAATTGATTTAAGAACTAAAATATCATGACCGAATCATGGTCAGGATCATTTTGTATTGCTCCAGGGCATGGAGGGCATGTGGTTCGTCCGCCGGCATAATGATCATGTCCCCCCTCTGGAGAGTGTTCTTTTTACCGGAAATAGTTATTTCTGCCTTCCCATCAATTATCTGGACCATTGCATCGAATGGTGCGGTGTGTTCGCTTAATCCCTCTCCTTTATCAAAGGCAAATATGGTGACGGTTCCAGTTTCTTTGCGAATTATCTCCCGACTTACAACTGCCCCTTCCTGATAATCAAGCAAATCTTCCACATTAATAACCACAGATTTCAGTTCATCATTCATTTTACATGCACCTTCCATTTTAGTTTTTAGAGTATTAGCTTTAAACCATATAAATGTCGAATAGGCTTTAGCTTCATTGAATAGACTTTAACCCATTGAAAATAATATTCAGAGTTCACATGAGGATTTAACCTTCTTCCATGAATTCAATTAACTGTTGCATGTAACCGAAGAAGTTTAAAAGGGAATCTATGTAATCCCTGGCATCATCCACATCGTTTACATCATAATCTTTTTTGGAGAGAACATCGTCAAATCTGGCCCAAACATCTTCTTTAATGGAGTTCAGGATGAAATCCATTAGATCATTTATATTTTCTGTTCTAACCGCTTGTGCAGCCATTTTTATAACTGGTTTTTCATTGATCTTGGAGGGTCTCAGTCCAGTGAAAGCCTTCCCTCTACCTTTCAAGTATAATCTGACTGCGGTTTCAAAGAACCAGTAGTCAGCCAGTTCCGCTGCATCTCCAGAAAGTTCCCTTACCGTGATTGTTCTTTCAAAGGCATCCCTTAGTTCATCCTCATATTTTTCTCGGATAAATGGAAGTACATAATTGATATTTTCCATTTCCAGAGCTTCTTCAGCCGCTTTAACCACCAGTCCATCCATACTATCACAGTGAAGTGTCATCATCTCACCCCGCGGATATTTTCATCATCTGATATTTTAATTTAGATTAAATGTTTGGCAAAGGGATATTTATGCAGATTAATATTTGTCGGCAAATAGTATTAAATGATTCCAATTCCATCACCCTGAATAAATTTCACCAGAACAATTCCAGAACAATTAATATAGATATAAATCCTGTTAAGAACAGAATATTAAGTGGTGATACCATGGACAAAAAAACTGAGGAACTCCTTAAAAAATGTGAAGATGTGGAAGATACCAGTATTATGGGCACCTGCAAAGGCCTGTTGAATATGATGGCCGAAAAAGACGTGGTTGTTGAGGATAAAGAGGGGCAAACCTATTTGGATATGGCTGAAACTCTCAAACCCAGTGATGTGTCACAGGTTCTGCAGTTAGCTCTTAAAATTAGGGAAAGTGGGGATATTACTGACGTTGACCTTAAAAACGAAGCAAGCAGACTCATCAGAGCAATAGAAATGAGTTAAAAAAGTTTCACTGAAAAGTTTAAACCAAACTTGAGTTTAAATTCAGAATTTTATTTTTAAATTAAAGATCTCCAATTGAGATCTTTTAGAATTATTTTTTTAGTTTAAAATCTATTAAAATTAGCTTAAAATCTTTTCTGACCAAGTTTTTTAATGTCAAATATAGCAGTGTCTGCCACTGCCATTACTGCCATCACCCCTGCCTGTATAGGGTCAGTTACCACCAGATCCGCCTTTTCGGTTACACTGCCGGGCATGTTGAGGCTGATTACTATGACGTCATGGTCTTTTTTTATCTCATCTATGGCCTCGGTGATCTTCCCTCCCATGAGGGAACCGGCAAGTACCAGTGCACCGACCCTTGGGAGTCTTCCCACTGCAGATACTGCCTCTGATAGGTTTTCTTCACCCACCAGGGGGATTGTGTCTACACTGATGTGTTCTCCCCTGATGTTATGACGGTCGGCCTCGGTAATGGCACCCTGGGCCACCATGGCCACTTGGGCACCGCCACCAATGATTATGATTCTTTTACCATAAACATCCTGAAGTGTAGGGCATTCTTCAACGCTCCTAACTGCTTCAACATTTCTAATGTTCTCTATTAACTTTTCCACATTCTTAACTGCCTCTAACTCAAGGTACAATGATGCGTGGTCTTTGTCCTCGACAAAGAGGTGGGTGTAGGTTATGTTAATCCCACATATGGCAGTTAATTCAGTGATGTCCCGTAGAACTCCTGGCTGGTTAACAGCCTTGATATTTATGGCAATTTCATCCATTACTGGTTATCTCCTGAAAATGACTCCTGAAAATTTCGATTTCTTAAAAAATTTCTATTTCTTAATTTAACCTACTTTCTAAATTAAATTATCGATTATGGTATTAAGTGACAATTTACAACTCCTGGCAGTGGGGACAGATATATGAAGATGTGCTTCCGGTTTTAATCTTTTCAATGGTGTTGCCACACTCAGGGCAGGCCTCACCCTCCTTATATGCCACCAGGAAGTAATCTCGATCAAATCCATTGTTCTCGCCATAAAAATCCTGTTCATATGCTAATCCCCCTATTTCCGTGGCATTTTTAAGGTTTTCCTGAATTATACTGTGAAGATCATCCACCTTACACGTTTGCAGAGTATTAGCTACCTTTTGAGGGTGTATTTTAGCCCGGAACAGGATATCATGTATGTAAACGTTTCCTATGCCTCCGATTTTCTTCTGGTTCAGTATTAGGTTCTTAATCTGGGAGCGTGCACTGCAGAGTTTTCTGAAATGTTCTGTGGTGAATTCTGCATCCAGGGGTGAAATTGCAATATCCTTGGTGGCATTATGGTGAGGCAATTCCTCATCTTTCAGGAGTTCTGCCCGTCCAATCCACCAGAATTTACAGGAAAAAGCAGATCCATCTGCAAACTGGAAAAGACACTGATATTCCCCTGGTAAATCAGCACCGGATTCCAGGTAGAGGATATCGGCACCCATCCCCAGATTCAGCAGCAGATGGTAATCATCAGATAGCTGGATGAAAATCCATTTACCTTTATTGTAAACCTTAATTACCTTTTTACCCCTGATTTTCTGGATAAACTCTTCTACGGGTAGGTTTAAAGATTTTTCCTGGCGAAGTTCGCCCTGCTGGAACTCTTTTGATGATAGTTCCTTATCCATCTGTTCAGCCAGTATTATGAGTTCTGGTAGTTCTGCCATTATCACATCCCCCAATCCATTATCAGCACCATTAATCCATTTCAATCAATGCCATTCCATTGTCAATATAATATATGTAATACTTGTCATTAATAAAGAAGACATTAAATAGTGTTAAACACTTCTTTAGCAGTATTTATACCATTTATAGCTGCAGGGAACCCTGCATAAACCACCATTAGAATGATAGTTTCAGTTATCTCTTCCTTGGTTAAACCTACGTTTAAACCTGCCCTGATATGGAATGCCAGTTGTGGTTGTGCTATACCCATACAGGTGAGGGCAGCTATGGTGGCAATTTGCCTCATTTTAGGGCCCAAGTTCTTTCTACTGTAGATATCCCCGTATCCAAAGGCCACAACAAATTCTGTTAAATCAGGAGCTATATCCTGGAAGTTCTCCTTTAAAACATCCACCTGATTTTCATCCAGCTTTCCGAGCCATTCTGCACCCTGAGCAAAACGATCCCCCTCCTGTTTTTCAGGTACTGGCTGGAAATCCATATTTTTCTCCTGTAGAACTTCCTTAAGGGCATTGATCCCATTTATGGCACTGGGAAACCCACTGTAGGATGACATCTGCAGGATAACTTCCACCAGTTCTTCTGTAGAAACACCCACATTCAGTGCCCCGTTTATATGCACCTTTAATTGAGGAGCGGCATTGCCCATGGCAGTTAATCCGGCCACCACTGCAATTTCCTTCTCTTTCAGGGTGGTTCCCTGTCTACAGTAGATGTCTCCAAATGAAAATTCAATAACATACTTAGCCAGATCAGGTGCAATATCTTCTAAACTTTCAACCACTGCTTCTCCTGCTTCACCATCAATTTCTTTAAGTTTTTCCCAGCCACGATTATAGCGGTCCATGTTATTCTACTCCCTATATTTAATGTGCACTTTAAACTCCAAATTTAATTAACTTTAATCATTTCATCCAGATTAATATCCTGATTTTTTACCAGTAATTTCTTCTACTTCCACTTTTATCATCAGCACCTTATTCAGGGCATCATCAGAGTATTCAAATAATTTCCCATCAGATTCATCTGATTTCAGAGAATATTTGGCCATTATTATATCAAAGGCTTCCTTTTTCCCAGGAAGATCATCAATTAGATGCGCCTTGCCAGAACCAATAACACTCAGATATTTCATACCCCAATTACAGGGATTATCAGAGCTTACCATTTCGGTTTTGATGTCCATCTGGAAACAAATATTGTTATTCACCTTCAAAATGTCAATTTTGTATCCTTCATCTGCTGAATGAAGATACAATGTGTTGTCTTTATAACCAAAGTTCATTGGCACTATGTATGGTTTTTCACCATCGGATAAAGCAATTCGACAAATTTCAGCTTCTTTTAATATTCTTTGGATAGTCTTTGGGTCTGTTATTTCTTTGTCACTTCTTCTCATGCCATTTCTTCCTTCCATACAATAAGAACATTCACCTAATTAAAACGAATCCATACCGATTTTGCACTTCCCCTTCAGATTTCAACACCCCAATAGGCAAATTTAGTTCTTGAACAGTTTTAAATACATCAATTCCTAACATTTCTTCGCATGGCCTTATCTTTTTAGGATACTTGCATTTTAAACCTTTATTAACATCACATTCCCTGCAATAATTACATGCTCTCAATGTAAAAGCAAAATAGAACCCATCTAAGAACAGCTCCCTTTCTATATCCAAACACGCACGAGTTAAATCATGAGAATCATTCGCATGTAATAAAAATATTTGTTCATATCTTTTTATCGTTTCTTCAGCTTCATCCACACTAAAGCCCCTATCCTCACATTTTATCGTTACTCCGTTTGAAGAATCACATCCCCATCGACAGGTTAAGCGTGCCCTTCTATCAAAATAAATATCCTCAGTGTTTATCAAAATAATATCATTCATCTTGTGTTTTTTTGCGATTTCTTCATACTTGGAAATGTCCATTATTTTTCCCTCATTATGTATTATGGTATGCTAAATAAATTATTATTGATACTAATTCAGATTGGTTTAATATTTCGAGGAGTTCAGGATCAAGAAGTGATAAAGAGATCAAAGACATGTCTCGACCCCTTTATGTAATGAATAACGAGATGGATGTGTAAAAGTCCAATTATCAAAAGTAGATTTAACTCTTTTTGGAAAATAGATAAGATGATTATAGATAATAAATCGTTTTATTGAGTTATTTACCCATGTTTATTAATGGAATTAGATAATGCCAGTGCAACCACACTGGCAAATGCATCAATCAAATGTTTCTCCCTATTATCCATATTAACATTGGGAGCAATAGCCATAACACCCAAATTACCCTTTTGAACTTTCAATGGAATATGGTACCACTTCGAAGAAGATAATGTATCAGTTCCACATCCTGCGGATTTTTTATGTTCATAAACCCAGTTTGAAACACCCATTTCATGATCATCATAATTTTTATCATTCCCAAACCGTGAAACAATTTTCAGATTATTTTCTTCATCAGGAAGAAGTATTAATACATCGTAATTGAAGGATTCAGATATATACGTGGTGCTTCTATCTAAAATGTCATTCAAATCCTGAGAAATTAATAGATCCTTACTAAAATCATACAATGAGGATATAAATGCTTCTCGTTGCCGAGTATATTCAACTTGCTTTTTAACAGTGTCTGCCAGTAAACTGGTAATTATACCCACCACAAATAACACTAAGAACGTGGGTATGAACCGTACATCATCAACAGTGAACGTATAAAATGGGGGGACAAAGAAAAAATCAAAGACTGCAACTGCCAGTAATGAAGCTAAAATTCCTGCTTTCCTCCCGGCCAGCATCCCGGTAAGTGCCACAGGTATGATGAAGATCATGGGTATGTTAATAGCTTCAATGAATGGTTGTAACATTAGACAGATTATAAGCGTGGCTCCAATGCTTATGAAACTGACTGTGTATGGTTTCCAATCAAATTTTGTATCTGAATCTTTTTCTTCTAAATTTGAATCTTTAGATCTGCCCTCATTCTCCACAACCAAAACCTGTGCATCACTTTTCTGGATTACTTTATTGATTATGGAACCTTCTATAAGTTCCTGGAGACGGGTTCTTCGTGAATGTCCCATTAAAATAAGTGTAATATTCTTTGACTGGGCAAATGATACTATTTCATCTGAAATAGATCCAGTTAAACGAAAGACCTTGCCATCGAGTTCATCGGCAAGTTTAAGGTTGTTTTCAAGTTGTTGGATCTCTCCTTGTCTTAGTCTGAATTTATAAGATGGTTCAACATACACTGCGAACCATTCTGCATTAAAACGATCCGCAAACCTGTGCGCTATTCGAATTAACCTTTTAGAAGACACATTAGGACTTATACATACCATTATACGATTGCTGGTTTCCCATGGCCCTAATATATTTTCTTTTTTAAGATAGTAGTCCATGTCATAGTCCACATGTACCGTGGCGTATCTCAGGGCCATTTCCCTTAAGGCAACCAGATTTTTTTCTGTGAAAAAGTTTTCCATGGCCTGTTTAGCTTTGTCTGGTATGTAAACCTTCCCTTCTTTGAGTCTCTCCAGTAATTCATCAATGGGGAGATCAACCAGTTCTATCTTATCTGCTAACTCCACAATTTTATCAGGGACAGTTTCTCTAACTTCCACACCGGTAATCTGCCGTACAATATCGTTGATACTTTCGATGTGCTGGATGTTGAGAGTGGAATAGACGTTGATCCCTGCACTGAGGAGTTCATCCACATCCTGATAACGTTTAAGGTGGCGCGACCCTGGAACGTTGTTATGGGCCAGTTCATCCACCAGCACATAATCTGGTTTCCTTTCCAGAACCTGGTCTATATCCATCTCATCCAGAATGATCCCCCTGTAATCTATCTTCTGGCGGGGGATCACTTCCAATCCTTTAAGGAGTTCTCTGGTTTCTGATCTTCCATGGGTTTCGGCAATACCCACCACTACATCTTTCCCCTGTTTATGGAGAACATGCGCTTCGGAGAGCATTCTGTAAGTTTTTCCAACTCCTGCCACATATCCCAGGAATATCTTCAGGTGTCCCCTTCGGTGATCCTTCCTGCTCTCTTCTTTTTGAATTAAACTCAGGAGCTGGTCCGGGTCGGGTCTCTGGTGTTCTTCATTCATTTTCTTATTTTTCCAATTCTCCTCAATTTTTTCCCAGTTTTCCCATCTGCCATTACTTTTTAAGGTTGTCCAGGGCTATGTTGAGTTTCAACACATTTACAATTTCCTTTCCAAATCCAAGGAAAGTATTCTCCTGGTTACTGGTTATTATTTCCTTAACCTGGGACTCACTTATTCCCCGTGCACTGGCAATTCTTGGAACCTGGATCATGGCTGAATCAGCGTAGATATATCCTTCCAGTCCACTGCCTGATGCAAGAACCAGGTCTGCAGGGATGGTCGTATTATTCTGTAATGAGTTTTCTGTCTTAATCTCCTGTATTCTTTCGGTAACATTGTCAATCAACTTCTGACTGGTTGGTCCCAGATTGGATCCACTGGAGGTGCTGGAGTTATAATCAATTACTGAAGGTCTGCCATGGAAATAAGCAGGACTTGAAAAATCTTGCCCTATGAGTTGTGAACCCAGTACCGTCCCATTTTCATTTTTTATCAGGTTTCCATTGGCCTGTTCAGAAAACGTCAGTTGAGATATTCCGGTGATAACCATAGGGTAAATTACACCAAGGATTATGGTGAATGCCACGAATATTAATATTGCGCTTTTTAATTCTTTCATGGTCTAACCTCCTAGTCCTAATGCAATTATTATCATGTCAATTAGCTTGATACCAACAAATGGTATTAGCAATCCCCCACCACCGTATATGAGGAGATTCATACCCAGCAGTCTGGAAACAGACGAGGTTTCACGGAATTTAACACCCCTTAACGCCAGGGGAATCAGCATAGGAATCACAATGGCATTGAAGATTACAGCAGCTAAAACTGCACTGGATGGTGTGGATAATCCCATTATGTTCAGAATACCCAGTTCGGGGTAGGCTACTGCAAATACAGCGGGAATGATGGCGAAATATTTTGCCACATCATTGGCTATACTGAAAGTGGTGAGAGCACCCCTGGTAATGAGGATCTCCTTCCCGATCTCCACTATATCCAGCAACTTAGAGGGGGATGAATCCAGATCTATCATGTTGGCTGCTTCCCGGGCTGCAGATGTTCCTGCACTCATGGCCACTGCCACATCAGCCTGTGCCAGTGCCGGTGCATCGTTGGTTCCGTCCCCAATCATGGCCACCAGGTACTGATTGTCTCCAGACTGATATTTACGAATCATCTCCAGCTTGGTCTCCGGCCTGGCCTGGGCACTGAAATCATCCACCCCCGCTTCAACAGCTATTGAAGCCGCTGTTAGGGGATTATCTCCCGTTATCATGATGGATTTGATTCCCATCCGCCTTAGCTGGGCCAGTTTATTTTTAATGCCCTTCTTTATAATATCTTTCAGCCTTATGACACCAAGTATTCCGTTTTCATTGGCTACCACCAGTGGAGTGTCGCCTTTTATGGATACATCATCTACCGCTTTCTTTATCTCTGGCAAGACAACTCCACCATTGCCCACAACAAAGGTCTCAATGGCATCTGCAGATCCTTTCCTTATCTTACTGGGACCAATATCCACCCCGCTCATTCGTGTTTCTGGAGTGAATGGGACAAATATGGTGTCTTCAGGAGGATGAATGCTGCTCCCGTGGATATCCAGTTCTTTCTTGGCTAACTTGACAATACTGCGTCCTTCGGGTGTTTCATCAGCCAGGGAGGACATTAAAGAGGCCTGGATCAGATCTCCCATCTTAACATTCGCAGCTGGGATGAATTCCGTGGCCATTCTGTTTCCCAGGGTGATGGTGCCAGTTTTATCCAGTAGTACCACACTTACATCTCCAGAGGCTTCCACTGCCCTGCCACTTAAGGCCACCACATTATGCTGCAGTAATCTATCCATACCGGCAATACCAATAGCTGGTAGGAGTGCTCCGATGGTGGTGGGCATGAGACACACCAGTAAAGCTATTAAGATAGGTATGGATATGGATATTCCCATGTAACCGGCAAATGCAGGTAGGGTGACAACCACCGCTATGAACAATGTAGTTAAGGCAATGAGGAGGATCTCAAGAGCTTTTTCATTGGGTGTTTTCTGTCTTTTTGCACTCTCCACCATTCCGATCATGTTATCCAGGAAGGTGTGGCCGGGATCTGCGGTAATCTGGATCTTGATGGTTCCGGAGAGTAGTTTGGTTCCACCAGTTACTCCACTTTTATCACCACCTGATTCTCTTACTACCGGGGCAGATTCTCCAGTAACTGCGGATTCATCCACCAGTGCTGTTCCTTCGGTTATATCCCCATCACTGGGTATGATGTCTCCTTCTCCCACCAGTACTTTGTCACCTTTTTTCAGGGACAGTGCAGATACTTCTTCGGTAGATCCATCATCATGAAGTAGTAGAGCCAGTGCCTCGCTCCTACTGCGTTTTAAGGATTCTGCACGGGCTTTCCCCTGGCTTTCTGCTATGGCTTCTGCGAAGTTGGCAAATAGGACTGTGAACCACAGCCAGATGGTGATCTGGATGTTGAACAGGTACCCTGCACCTGTTGCCATGTTAATAATGGTTTGTAAAGTGGTGATCACCGCACCTATTTCCACTATGAGCATTACCGGGTTTTTAAGGAGGGTTAATGGATTTAATCTGGTGAATGATCCCTTAAGGGCCTGTATTAAAATGTCTTTTTGGAAAATGCTTGAAGTTTTCTCTTTCATATCCACACCTCCCTATGATGTTATATTTCCTCCCTGCATGAACAGGTGGTCGAGTCCTGGTCCCAGAGCAAATACTGAGAAGAACGTAAGTGCCCCCAGTAATATTACCACCCCTGCCACCAGGATAATGAATAATGGACCGGTGGTTGGGAAGGTTGCCGCGCTCGTGGGAACCTTTCCCTTTTTGGCCAGTAAACCTGCCAGGGCAATTGCCGGAATTATGGTGGCGAATCTACCAATAAGCATGGCCAGGCCACCTGTGAGGTTGTAAAATACGGTGTTAGCACTCAGCCCTGCAAATGCTGAACCATTGTTCCCTATGGTTGAGAAGTAGGCGTAGAGTATTTCAGACATACCATGTGCTGAAGGGTTGTTTAGACCGGCCAGACCATCTGGTACGGATATAGCAATTGCTGCCAGGATCAGTATGGCTGCCTGGGGCACTACCAGAGGTATGACCGCCAGTGTCATCTCCGGGGGGCCTAATTTTTTACCCAGGAATTCTGGTGTTCGGCCGATCATGAGTCCTGCTATGAACATGGTTAAAATGACGTAGAATAACATTCCAGCCAGACCCACCCCCAGTCCACCAAATATAACTTCACCAGTGGCCATGTTGAACATGAAAACTAATCCTGTGAGGGGCATGGCACTATCGTGCATCATGTTTACTCCACCATTTGAAACAATGGTGGTGGCTGCTCCCCAGGCAGTAGATTCACCAACTCCCAATCTCACTTCTTTTCCTTCCAGATTTCCACTGGAGACTCCCATTTTTTCAATGATGGGGTTGGTCTGGTCTTCAGACCATAAGGCCACTCCCAGTCCCGCGACAAACAGGATCATCATCACCGCGAATATGGCCAGTCCCTGTTTGAAGTTCCGGACCAGATATCCGAAGGCGAATACCAGAGACATTGGCAACAGGAGTATAGCCAGGGATTCAAAGAAGTTGGTTATACCATTGGGATTTTCAAAGGGGTGAGCAGAGTTCACGTTGAAGAAACCGCCTCCATTGGATCCCAGCATTTTTATGGCTATTTGTGATGCTGCGGGCCCCAGTGGAATGGTTTGGTTAGCTCCTTCAAGGGTCTGAACAGTTGTATAAGGGTCGAAGGTTTGAACCACTCCCTGTGAAACCAGTAAAAGTGCCAGGATTACAGAAAGGGGTAGGAGTATGTAAAGCACCGAACGGGTCATGTCCACCCAGAAATTACCCAGATTTTCTGTATTTTTGCGGATAAATCCCCTGATTAGTACCAGGACCGCGGCGATACCTACTGCTGCTGAGACGAAGTTCTGAACTGCCAGACCCATCATCTGGGTGAGGTAACTCATGGTGGTTTCACCAGCATAGGACTGCCAGTTGGTGTTGGTTACAAAAGAAATTGCGGTGTTAAGGGCAGTGTCCCATCTTACACCTGGAAATCCTTCAGGGTTAAGTGGTAAATATCCCTGTAATAATTGCAGGGTGAAAAGAAATAGTATGGCAATGATGTTAAAAACTATAAGTGAATAGGCATAGCGTTTCCAGTTCATCTCCTCTGTTTCATCAACCCCTACCAGGCGGTAGATAAAACGTTCCACCGGTTGCAAAAATGGGGTCATGAAGGTTTTCTGCCCGGTGAAAACTTTGGACATGTATTTTCCAATGGGCACCGCCAGAATAACTGTGACCATCAGGAGGACTAGGATAAAAATCAGATCTTCTGTTGCCATCCCATAACCCCCCTCGTTCTGTAACCTATTACAGAACTAGCTATATTTTGTTTATCAGAATCGTATGTTACCTTAGAAACAGTTAAGTTAGTAATTAGGTTAAATTCGGAATAATAGTTAAATCTGGAATCTTGATTAAATCCAGAATAATGGTTAAATCCGGAATAATTTCGCTCTTTAAATGGCAAAAGTGATTTGTTAAAAATAGTATGGTCTTTGTAAGAATTTTCTACATTTAAATTTAATTCTACATTTAAATTTAATTTTTCAGTATTTGTGGTTAGTTCCATACAATTATCCATAGACGAATAATCCTCTAGAAATGAAGACAAATCATCACCAATAAATGAATCACCATCTTCTTTTTCTGCTACTTCCATTATTATACACCCCTAATAGGAATCTACAACATGTCTAAACACTAAGTTCATGAGAACTAACCCCATATTGTCTTATATAATCTTTATGCAGATTTAAACTGCTTTATATTAGATTTCAGACTGAGATAGTCTCATTGTACTATATCACGTACATTTTATCAATTACACTCACAAGTTTTATGTCTTCTATTTTCCAGAAATTCATTACCAAGATCACCTCTCACTTTCCATTCCATCTTCCTATACTTGATCAATTAAGGAAAAATATCCTACCTAATTAGTTTTTCAGGGCGAATAAAGATATTTCCTTAATTTCAAACTGCATAGACCTACAATGGTGACTATTTAACTTATTCCCACGGTGAATTCGATAAGTCAATTCACATTATGGGAAATTTCAAACCTCGTAACGATCGTACTTTCTCCTATTTAAATTTTGCTCAAAAAAACAGTTGATTAAATTTACATGAAAATACAGGAAAACTCTCTATTCAACATTATCATAATTATTCATCAAGTATTATTTTATTTTATCCGTTTGAATTAATTATATTTGAAAATAGCAGCAAATGCAACTGTATATAAAATGTTAGCACATAATAACTAATCAATGGTCCAAACATAATGACTGAAATTAATTTTCAGTATTTTTGATGATGATCCTTGAAAGACTAGATTAGGATTACTTCATTAACAACAAAGATTATATGTTAGTCTGATCTACCTTTACCGCCTAGAAAAAATTAATGTATTTCTGAAGTGAAAAATAAGGGGTTGTGGGCAAATGCAACAGATTCACCGCTTGAGTAGAAGAGAAGTTAAGACCATACTGCACCATACAGGGAATGTTTGCATACTCCTGGCAGCCGCCATGTTAATTCCCATTCTAATTACTTTCATATATAATGAACCGAAATACATAACTCCTTTTCTTTATTCTGCTATTATAAGCATGGTTATTGGTTTTCTTCTGGTGAAACTGTTTAAAGTTGAAATTAAAATGACACTGAAAAGTGCCATGATCTTTTCCACCATCATATGGCTTATTGCCTGTGCACTGGGAGCTTTACCCTACTACATTTCAGGGGATTTATCTTATCTTAATTCTTATTTTGAGGCCATGTCTGGATTCACAACCACTGGCTTCAGCATGTACGCCAACCTGGAAACAGTATCATATACCATGAACTTCTGGCGTGCTTTCACCCAGTGGATTGGAGGTCTTGGCATTATATTCCTTCTTTTGGTCCTTTTAAGGTCCACTGGTGCTGATGTTATGCGCCTTTACCTGGCAGAAGGTAGAGAAGAGAGATTGGTACCAAGTATCAAGCATTCCACCAGAATTATAGTTTACATTTACCTTTTGTTTACTGGAATTGGAATTGTCCTATTTTTAGCTGCAGGAATGCCTGTTTTCGATTCTGTTTTCCACACATTTGTCTCCTTATCCACTGGTGGGTTCGGAATGCATAACACCAGTGTTTTATTCTACAACAGTGTCTGGATAGAAATTGTGGCAATGATAGTAATGATGATCGGTGCCACCAACTTTGCCCTGCACTACACAGTCATTAAAGGGAACTGGAGAGAATACTTTAAAGATATAGAGACAAAGGTGGCCTTTGGTCTTATAATAATTTCCACAATCCTGGTGACCTTTATGCTCTATAACAACCAGGTCTATGGCCATGAATTTTTGCTTAATTTAAGGTTCAGCCTGTTCCAGGTGGTTTCAGCTGTTACCACCACTGGTCTGCAAACCGCATTCTATCCGGATATACTCAGCAAGTGGATTGGTCTGGGTACTTTCCTCATGACCATACTCATGATCATTGGTGCCGGATCCCTGTCTACCGGTGGGGGTATTAAGTGGCTGAGAGTGGGCATACTTCTCAAAGGCATATCCTGGCAGGTTAAATCATTTATATTACCAGGTAAAGCTGTTATGGCTAAAAAATTACACCACGTTACTGAACTGCAGATAACTGATGATATTTTAAGATTAACCGGGGCGTTTTTATCCACTTACATACTGGTGTACATTGTGAGCGTAGTCATAGTCCTGATTTACTATCCTGACATCTCCAGGGTCATATTTGAAGTGGCCTCTGCCCTGAGTAATGTGGGACTTTCCAGTGGAATTATGACACCTACATCCCCTGCACTGGTGAAAATAGTGTTCATAATCGATTTCTGGATGGGAAGACTGGAAATCTGGCCAGTTTTACTGTTGATAGCCATTACCATTAATAATGTGGTTAGGAGAAGGTAACTACTTCTTTGTTTTAAAAATAAAACAAAACAAAAATTTTATAGATAATGAGGAGGAATTATATGTGGCATAAACAGGTAGAACTTAAGGTTGATGATGATTTTTATATTCTGGTGGATGAAGGAATGGAGGATATTGTTAAAAACTTCTTTCACTGGGAAATTGAAACCTGCAATTCATGTATTGATTATAAAGGGTCAGTGTGGATTGAATTCTGCGAATATGGAGAGTGGGAGCGATTTTTACAGCTAGCCCTCCGAAATAATATCACCGAAAAAGGAAAACACCCTGAAAAAGAAACACTATGGGATTTCCTTCAGGAAAAGTCCAGGGTAAATCTGGTTTTTGATGAAGAATTAATAGACGACCCCAACAACGAAGAAGGAACCGTTGGCACTGGTGTTCTTATAATATGTGTTGGTTTAAAATTCCCTAAAGAATTAATGGGTGAATTTAGAGAGTTATTCTTTGAAGTTTTTCCACCAGAATAATCTTATTTCTTTTTTAAAAATAATAGTCCAGTAATATTATAACCTTTCTTTATATTTTAACTCCTTGAAATTAATGTTAAATTCAGTCCCATTACTTCTATTCAGCTCAATATCACCGTCTATTTGGTCTGTTAAACTGTTTACTAGTTGAAGGCCAAGAGTTTCTATGTTTTCGATATCAAAATCTTCTGGTACTCCTATTCCATTATCAGCGATGGTGAGTTGCATTTCGTCTGGAAGGGATTTGAGTTTGATTTTAATGGTTCCTTCACCTTGTGGAAAGGCATATTTAACACTGTTAGTGACTAATTCGTTAATGATCAGCCCTAATGGTATGGCAGTGTCTATGTTTAAATTAATATCATCAATATCGAATACTAATTCAATGGCACCTGTAGTGATTCCATAAGAATAGAATATGTCAGAGACAAGTTTTGTGATGTATTCTTTGAAATTTATGTTGGTGAGATTATCCGACTGATAAAGCTTCTCATGAACCATTGCCATACTTTTCACTCGACCCTGGCTCTCTTTCAAAATTCCTACTATTTCATCTAAATCCTCAAATTTTATCTGTAAGTTCAATAAACTGGAGATGATCTGCATATTATTTTTTACCCTATGGTGTACTTCCCTAAGAAGAACTTCTTTTTCTTGGAGAGATTGAATCATTTTATTTTCCGCTTGTTTACGTTCTGTAATATCGCTGAAAATCACAAGAATATAAGCAGGCACATTATCCTCCTTTATAATTGTTAATGAAGTTTTTCCCCACCTAATATCGCCATTTTTATCAATGATTCGGAACTCAAAAGGAGCTACATCTTCATGCCGTGATAAATGTGAAAAATTTTCTTCAAGCAAGCCTAATTCATCTTCAGGGAAAATTCCCAGTTCCATGAAATGTTTCCCAACCAATTTATCTTTAGATATGCCTATAATTTGCTCGGCTGCCACATTAAAATCTAGTATTATCCCATCCCAACCTACAAGTATTGTGGAATCAGGATTTGATTCAAAGAGAGTCCTGTATTTTTCTTCATTATCCTTAAATGCTTTTTGTGCCTTTCTACGCTCTGAAACATCTTCACTGAAGATTATGATGCCACCTATATCACCTGAGGATAAATACCAGGGATGGACTTCCCATCGAATATATTGAACACTTCCATCAGCACGAACAAACTCATCCTCCTCACCACCAAGGATAGTACCGGCAAGAGCTCTCTTATGGACTTCTTTCAGTTCGTCAGTTATCTCTGGAAAAACATCATAATGACTTACGCCGCGAAGTTCTTTACCCTTAAGATTATAATCTTTAACCCAACGTGAACTAGCGGCAATGTACCTCATTTGCTTATCAAACATGGCAATAGCAACAGGTGCACTATAAATAAAATGCCTAAATTCTTTATCACGTTTCATCAAAGCTTTATTAGTATTTAACAGTGCTTTTTCTGCTTTTTTCCTTTGAGTGATGTCTCGGAACATTCCTTGTATAATCTTTTTATCCCCATATTCTATTAAACTTCCAGTTATAGCCACCGGGACTTTCTTATTATCTTTGGTTAAAACTAATGTGTCAACAGTGCCCATATCATCTGTTATAATCTTTTTAAAGGATCTTTGAACTACTTCAAGTTCTTCCGACGGGTGTATGTCACTGAAATTTAGTTTATGAATTTCATCTTGCGAGTAACCCAATAGTTCCTCTGCCTTTTTATTGCATTCAATAAAATTACCCTCAAAATCTGCTAAAAAAACTGCATCACTGGAATAATCCATCATAGCCCGATATTTCTGTTCACTTTCCCTAAGAGCTTTCTCACCTCTTTTTCTGTTTTCTTCACCTCTTTTTCTTTCACTGATGTCCCTGATAGTGGTAATAACTACTTTATCTCCATTAATTTCTATAACTTCTGAATTTAGGAGGGTTCCATAGATCTTTCGGTCCTTCCGTTTAAGTTTAATTTCATAATCTGCGACTTTTCCCGATTTTTTTAATTCTTTCAATATCAGTTCGTAATCTTCAGGATGAATAAAATCACCCCTAAAATTCACATGTGTAAATTCTTCCAGATTGTAACCTGCCATATCCAACATAGCCTTATTAGCATCCAAAATGTGACCAGTATTCATATCGGAAATAACAATGCCCACAGGAACACTGGCAAACAAATGACTGTATTTCTGTTCGCTCTTAATAATGGCTTTTTCGGACTTTTTACGTTCGGTTATATCTTCAAATACAGTTGCAAAAACTCCAGGGGATGGTGAAAATACAGAAATAGAAAAATATTTGTCCATAGGTTGGAAGTAAGTCTCAAATTTTGTTGATGTGCCTGTTTCAGCTACGTGCGCATATATCTCTAAATACGGAGCTTTTTCAGTTCCATATGCTTCAGTGGCTTTCTTTCCTAAAATATTATTTTTTTTAATTTCCAGAATTTTTTCAAAAGCCGGGTTAATGTTCAAAATTTTGTAATCTACAGGAACTTGTTCAGGGTTATAAATTATTTTGTGAACTGCTAAACCTTCGCTCATGGAATTATAAAGTTTTCTGTAATTTTTTTCACTCTTTTTTAGTTTTTTTTCCATTTGATTTTTATATATTGCAAGTTCTATAGAGTATTTAAGTTCAGTAACATCATAGGGTTTGATTATGTATCCATATGGTTCTGTGATTTTGGCTCTTTCAATTGTAGAATCTTCAGAATGGGCAGTTAAATAAATAACAGGGATATTCAGGTCTTTAATTTTAGAAACAGCTTCAATACCGTCACTTTCTCCTTTAAGAACTATATCCATTAAAATAAGATCCGGCATAATCTCTATGGCTTTTTCGATAGCTTCTTCGCCACTGGCAGCAACATATGGAACTTCATAACCAAAAGATTCCAGAGTTCGCTTGATGTCCATGGCCTCTATGTTCTCATCCTCTACAAGGAGAATTTTTACCTCTGCCATATAATCAACAAGAATAATGTATGTTTGTGATCCTATTATTTTTTTTGTAACCATGATGCGAACGAACGTTAGTTTTATATACTATTGGATACAAGTTATATCTATGAAGCTAACGAACGTTAGTTAAGGAGAACATCATATGGAAGATCAAAAAACAAAAGACAACATCAAACCAACCAAAGAAAGAATATTCGACGTATCACTTGAATTATTCGCAGATAAAGGTTTTGATGGTGTTTCTGTGCGCGAAATAGCCAGAACCGTGGGAATAAGGGAAAGTTCAATTTACAATCATTATCCCAGTAAAGATGCAATAATGGACTCCATCTTTGCATACTTCCAGAAAGAATTAGTTAAAATGAGGCCACCAGAGGCACGAAATCCGAATAAAATCAACAAAATAACTCCAGATATCTTTCATGAACGGGTAAACCGTACTTTGGACATTTTAAGAACACCAAAAATGGCAAAAATATTCCAAATCAGCTCCAGCGAACAATTCAGGGATGAAAGGGCCAAGAACATTATTCTAAATGCTTTAATAAAAGAACCCCAACAGTTCACAGAAAATGTGTTGAAAAAAATGGTTGAAAACAAAGTAATCAAACCAATTGACCCAGAAATTCTTGCAGTAGAATTCCAATACCCTCTTTTCACCTTATTCCTTGAATATCTTATTTTAAGAAGTGAAGGTTCCGATACCAGTACCGTTGAGAAAGCTATATCGAATCATGTTGATTATTTCGTAGATACAATTAGGAGAGAGTAATCAATGAACATGTTGAGTGAAATCAAATCCAAATATGCCGATTACCGGTTGAACAAGATTAACAGGTTAGAAACCAGCATATCACAAGGAGACTCTGGAATAAAATCCAACAACAATTCTCCACCCAAAATAATGCCGGATAAACTTAAAATAACCCTGAAAACATTACCTAAACAGCTTTCCATTGCCAAAAACATGGAATACACTGTTAAATCCCTGAAAAACAACCCTGAAAATCCGGGAGCCATTGCTGAGAATGGTTTTAAAGAAAAATTTGAAGATTATGCCCATTTGGTAGGAATAGACCTGGTTGCTTACACTGATATCCCCTCTGAGTTCATATTCAAAGACCGTTACCTAACCTATAAAAACGCTATCGTCCTGGTTATGGAAATGAACAAAGAAGCCATAGATAATGCTCCCAGCCCCCAGACACAGGAAATGGGAGTGGTGACCTATGATGAGCTGGGTAAGACCACTAATCTCCTAACTTCTTATCTCCGGGAAAATGGTTTTGCTGCCCAGGCCAGCCACCCTGCAGGAGGTTTCGTAGTTTATCCTGCACTGGCCCAGAAAGCTGGTTTAGGATGTAAAGGAAGACATGGTATGCTTATAACCCCTGAATTCGGACCAAGACAAAGGATTTCTGCAATATTCACCAGCATCACCAACTTCCCTCACAATAATGATAATGAACATTCCTGGATGAATGATTTCTGTGAAAAATGTGGAAAATGCATAAAATCCTGCCCAGAGAATGCCATAACCGAAGAACACCTTGAAAACAATGAAAAGAGGACTGTAATCCTGAAAGAGTCCTGTCATGGATGTACTATCTGTATGAAGGAGTGTATGTTCAATAGGAAGGACTATGCTCAGATTAAAGACAGAATTCACTCTGTAATTAGGGAATGGAATGATGGAAGTAAGAAGGTGAGAACATGAAAATTTTAACCATAATTGGAAGCCCACAGAAGAAAGGTAACAGTTCCCATGCCGCGAAAAACCTGGAAGAAGAGATGAAAAAGAGGGGAAATTATGAATTTGAATACCTTTTCCTTAAGGACGTCAATCTAGAGGCGTGTAAGGGATGTTTCAACTGCGTGACCCGAGGAATTAAGTTCTGTCCCATAAAGGATGATCGGCAAATGATCGAAGATAAAATGGAAGAGGCTGATGGTCTGGTTATGGTCTCCCCGGTTTACGTTATGACAGTATCCGCTCTCCTGAAGAATTTCATTGACCGGGTGGCCTACCTCTGCCACCGTCCAGTATATCACCGGAAGAAAGCTTTAATTATGTGCACCACTGGAGGCATAGGCATTAAAGAAACCCTTAATTACATGGAAACAGTAGTTGAAGGATGGGGATACAAAGTTAACGGCAGATGTGGTCTTGTAACAGCACCATGGCCTGCTACTGACGGTTTAAAGAAGAAAAATACCAAGATCCTTGAAAAATCAGCCCAAAAATTTGATTCATCATTGAAATCTATTGAAAATGAAAAAATTGGGAAAATTAAAGTGAGTATTAAGGATTACATGACTTTCAGGATATTCCAAACAATTTCCAGGAATGTGAAGGATTACATGCCTGCTGATTCCCAGTTCTATGAAAACAAGGAGTACTACCAGCCCGCCAGGATAAGTATCCTCACCAAGATAATAACCGGGATAATGTTGAAAGCAGTGTTTTTCATGATAAGGGACATGGGTCCTGGTGATGAGAATAAATAGGACATCTAAAATGATTTTCACACAATATAATAAAAAAACATGCTTTAATAGTAAATTCCTTAATTAAAAATCCTTTAACGTGAATATAATTTAACCAAAATAGAATGTATTTCAAGAATTTGATCGCATATGAGCAGAAAAAATGATTCTCCCCAGAAGGTTCTTCTGGTGGGATACAACGGTGCCAACAACACTGGATCCGAAGCCCGACTCCTCTCCATTATTAAGGATGTGAAGGGCTTACTGGGGCCCAACGTGGAGATCACAGTCCCCACCTTGAATGAAGAGAACCTGCGCCGATACCTTGCTGAAGATGAACACTTGCACATCGCTCCCATTCCATCTATCTTCTTCTTTGCCATGGACAAACTGGTGAAACAACACGACCTGGTGTTACTGGTAGAGGGAAGCTGTTACATGGACACCTGGACTTCAGCATTACTATGGGCATTTCTGTGGGCCACTAAAAGCGCTCATAGACATAAAAAGCCTTGTGTGGCTTATGCAGTTGATGCAGGAGAATTATCCCCTATGAATCGCTGGCTGGTTAAAAGGGAAGCCAGTAAAACAGATCTCATTATCACCAGAACCAAACACGCCATGAAAAGACTCCAAAAGATTGGTGTAACCGCACCCATAACCTCCACAGCTGATTGTGCATACACCTTCCAGGAAGACCCAAATGATCATCATCTACTGGAAGCTATATTCCAGGGGTCTGCTGAGGGTGTTGTTGGTCTGGCTGTGGTGGATTTTTCACTCTGGCCGGTGGTTATCCAGCCATGGGGTAGGAGAAAAAACCTTTATAAATGGCCTTATTATTTCTCCCGTTCCCCTGAAAGGATGAAAATGAGGGAAAGACTCATTGAAGGATGGGCTAGGACCGCGGATGATATAATTGAAAAGCACGGTAAGAATGTTACCCTCATCTGTATGGAAGAACTGGATCAACCCCTGGCTGAGGATATTCAGGGAAAAATGAAAAACAAGGATAAATGCAGGGTAATCTCCTCTGGAAAATACAATGCCTCCCAAATGACATCCATACTCTCTGATCTGGATTTACTGGTCACTTCTCGTTACCATTCGGCGGTTTTATCTCTCCGTGCCGGTGTTTCCCAGATAGCAGTGGGACACGACCCCCGGCTAACATCACTCTACCAGGATCTCAACCTTTACCAGGACTACTTTATATGCCACAATGCCCCCCATCTATGGGAAGATCTCACCAGCAAGATAGATTTGCTTTTAGCAACTAGTGATTTACAGAAAGATATGCTGGAAAAAGGACTAACGGAACAGGTGACTCTATCCCAAAAGAATCGGATCTTGCTGGGAGAGTTCCTTCAAGAAAAAAATATTTCATCACTTAAATGAAGGTACCCCTTAAATGACTCCTAAATGAAGGTACCAATGATCTCTAAATAAAAGGAAACAAATGAATGTACCTAAAATAGGTTAGACATTAATATGGTGAAAACAATGAAAACCCGTGTGCTACTCACAGGAGCTAATGGATTTCTGGGAACCCAGATCGCCCGCCATCTAATTCACCTCCCTGAAATAGAAATTATGGCTATGGTAAGAGCTAAAGATAAAGAACATGCCATGATACGTCTTGAAAGAGCATGGTATGATTGGGGTGAACTTCAAGAAGCCTTGAAGGACAGGGTTACCATCATCCCTGGCGATGTCACCCAAGAGGATCTGGGGATGACAGATAAAGATTACCAGAACCTTGCTTCAACCTTAACTCATATCATCCACACCGTTGCTGACCTCCATCTCCACGCACCCCTGGACGAACTCCGCAAAACCAACCTGAAAGGGACTGAGAACCTCCTAAAACTAGCAGACCAGGCCCAGAAAAATGGTATTTTTAAACGTTTTTCACACTTATCCACAGCATACGTGGCAGGAAAGCGTGAAGGGATCATCCCTGAAGACCCTAAATTTAGTACGGTTTCGGGAAACGAAGAACCTCAAACACATCATATTTTTGAAGAACCCCCAATTAATGAGAATAATAAACCAGGTTTCTGGAGTAACTACGAAGAAAGTAAATATGAGGCAGAAAAGGTAGTTCGAGAATCAAATGTACCTTACTCCATCTTCAGACCTGGAATGGTGGTGGGAGATTCAAAAACTGGTGAGATAAAAACATTCAACACAGTTTACGCCCTGTTTAAACTTTACCTAAATGGTAAGCTGAAGTTCATTCCCACCAGTTCCACCCTCACCCTAAATATGGTTCCAGTTGATTACGTTGCCCATGCCGTCAGTAATTTGACCTTCAACCGGGATGCTGAAGGGAAAACATTCCACCTCACTGCACCACATGACTCTCTGCCAACCATTAACCAACTCCTGGAACAGATACGGATGTGGGCCATGGATAAACTGGATCTTAAACTCCCCCAGCCAATTTTCATCCCTGTTGCATCATTAATCCAGAAGATGTCCTCCACATCTTCCAGACCTAAATCAGGAATTCTAAATATCCTGTTCGCACTGGCACCTTACCTGGATGAAAAACACACCTTCAGCAGAGATAATACCGAGAATCTTTTAGGAGCTTTCAATCTAAAATGGGAGGAATATTTACCCCATCTCCTGGAATATGCGGTTTATCATGGTTTTTTCCATCGCTCTGAGCGTACTGTCCATGAACAGGTTTTATATCGTCTGGGAGGCCGCAGCTACCCGGTGGAATATTATGACATCACCCCCAAAGGTATCCAGGAGAAATCCGCAGAGAAAATGCGTGAAGACATCCTATCATCTTACCACTCCCTTAAAGAGTCTGGTGTCAGTTGTGGAGATCGGGTGGCCCTGGTGGGTTTAAACAGCACCCGCTACCTAACATTGGAGGTGGCTATCGGCCTTTTAGGAGCAGTTAGTGTACCACTTTACTACACCAGCCCCCCGACAGAGATAAAAAATATTCTGAAGGTTAGTGAAGCGAAAATTCTGTTTGTTGGAACTCCGCATCTTATGAAACGCCTGTCTGAACTGGATATTAACCTGGAGATGATCTCCTTCTGCAGGGAGTCACAAAAAATCCCCAGTGGCATTTTATCCTGGTCCGAATTCCTCAAAAAGGGTAAAAAACACGAAAATATTAAAAAGAAATCACTTCCTCAGGCCCCAGTTGACTTCAGTGACCTGGCCACCATCCGTTACACTTCAGGAACCACTGGAACACCCAAGGGAGTTACCTTCAACCAGGAACATTTGAGGTGGATGGCAGAAAGCATGGCCTCATTACCCCCATGGAAAGATCGGAATCGCGAAGTACGTTATCTGTCATTTTTACCCATGAATCATGTTGTTGAGGGCATACTGGGGACTTATTCTCCGTATTATGCTCCTGCTCCCCTGAAGATATACTTCCTAGAGGACTTCGGTGACCTGGCCTCGGCCCTGCCCCTGGCAAAACCCACCATATTCTTTTCAGTACCCCGTTTCTATGAGAAGTTATGGTCCCAGTTGAAGGAATCATTTATGGGCAGCCATTACATCCATTTAAAACCAGGAATACTGAAGAATATTTTAAAACCAGTTATGAAAAGGTTATTCCTGGGCAAAGCTGGCCTAGATCGTTGCTCTCAACTCATAGTTGGTTCTGCTACTTCCAGCCAGCACCTTATCCAGGATTATCATGAATTTGGCGTAGAAATCCACAATGCCTACGGTTTAACCGAGGCACCTCTGGTGACATTGAACCGTAGAGGCACTAACAGAATAGGGACTGTTGGTGAGCCACTACCTGAAACTCATATAAGAATAGGCCAGGATGGGGAAGTGATGGTGAAGGGGCCCCAGGTCACACCGGGTTACTTTGAATCAGATATAATCCCACCCAAAAAGGGAGGATGGCTTCAAAGTGGAGATATCGGATTTATAACCCCTGAGGGCAGTCTGGTTATAACCGGACGGAAAAAAGAACTTCTAATCAACTCTTATGGTAAGAGCATGGACCCCCTACGAATTGAAGCATTACTACGTGATGCCCCTGGGACTAGTGAAGTGATGCTGGTGGGTGAAGGTAAACCCTACCTCAGTGCTCTTTTCTGGGTGGAAGAAGATTACGATCCACTGGAAATAGAAAAAACCATCCAAAAAATTAACCAGGATCTTTCACGTCCTGAACAAGTGAAAAGATGGGTTATTCTTTCCAACGACCTTTCCATTGATGGTGGGGATCTCACCGCAAATATGAAGCTGAAAAGGGAGATCATAACCCAGCGTTACCAGGATGTGATAGAAGCACTTTATCAGGGCACCCCTCACCCCCTTATTCTACACCTTGGCCAACTGGAGGCATAAAATGGGACTTAAACTCCGAATATTATCATTATGGACTCCAAAATGGTTTCAAAGAAGAGGTTTGAATGAACTGGCCCATCAAACTACCCATGGACTGAAAAAACTTTTAGATGATCAGTTGGATAATGATTCAGAATCAGGTCCCCCTTTTCCCAAAGTAGATATGGTTTTAAAGGGAAGTCTGGATGAAAGAAGAAAAATTATGGCAATTACCCACAATAAACTGGTAGAAACCTTGATAAAAACTATGGGACGTGACGAAGCTATTGAAAAAGGTCGTGAGGCCATGTTCATGGAGGGTTTATCCTTAGGAGGTAAATTCAAGGGAATTCTAGGAGTGGAAGAAAGTCTGGAGGATCTTTTCACAGCCGCAGGGATTTTATATAAGGTGCTGGGAATAGAATTTAGCATTAAAGCAGTTGAAAATAGCAAAGAGGATAAAATAACCATGGTTGTCAGTCACTGCAACCTGGCAGAATATTACACCCCAGACACCTGTCGCATTCTGAGTGCGGCTGATGAGGGTGTGGTGCAGGGCTTAAACCCACGTATACAAATCAAATTTACCGAAAGAATAACTGAAGGATGTTCTGAGTGTTTAGCACCCATTAAAGTAGATGTAGTATAAATTTTGTGGATGCGGGTGGAATAATAGATGTTAATAAAATACCAGATGTTTAATTTAACAGATTCTTGTGGAATTAATTTAGGGGGAAGATTATGAGAGCCATTATAGTAGGTAGTGGTGCTGGAGGGGCAACTGCAGCCCGTGAATTGCAATCAAGAGGTTTTGAAGTGTTGATACTGGAGGCAGGCCCTCCTTTTAAGCCTTTCACACGACACATATCCTGGGCTGAACCCCTGCGCCGTTTTGGACTCCTGGGAGGAGAAGGTACCTTTAAACATTTATTCCCACCCCTGGACATACAGCGCTCATCCCCGGAACTCATCCTGGTTAGGGGCCTTGCAACAGGCGGTTCAACTGTTCTAGCCTGTGGAAACTTGGTAAGAGCAGATCGAGGATTGAAAGAGATTGGTCTGGATTTAACTCCAGAATACGATGAGCTGGAGGGTGAATTAAAACCCACCACCATTCCCCAAAAGAACTGGAGGCCAGTAACTAAGGAAATGTTCCGCTCTGCAAAAGATCTGGGTTTAAACCCCCAACCCACACATAAAGTGATTGACTCCTCCAAATGTAACAACTGTGGCCTCTGTGAATTAGGATGTGTTCGTGGAGCGCGCTGGGATTCCAGAAAATTCCTCACCGAAGCAGTAAACAAAGGTGCAACTCTCCAGAGCAGATCTCCAGTAGAAAAGGTTATCACCGAAAATGGGAGAGTAACTGGAGTTATAACCCGCGACAGTAATAAATACAATGCTGATGTAGTGGTTCTTGCCGCAGGAGGTGTTGGAAGCGCCCAGATACTCAAGAACTCCGGTTTAAAAGCCGAAGACCACCTCTGGGTGGACATCGTTTTAACCCTGGGAGGGGTTCTCCCTGATGCCCGTCAGCTGGAAGAGCCACCCATGGCCTGGTACACCCAGCATGAGGATTACATCTTATCCCCTTATCCAGATATCCTCTCCCACTACTTCCACAAACCCTGGAGAAAAGTCCCTATTCAGGATAGGGTTGGGTTGATGGTTAAACTGGCAGATACTGAAGAAGGTGCAGTTTATTCCAATGGGAAAGTTAACAAATCCTTAACTAGCCACGATGAAGAGAGGTTGGATCTGGCCATCAGGCAGGCACAGGAAGTGATGGAAGGTGCAGGAGTTTCTGGCCCATTCATCAGAGGTGTTCCCAACGGGGGTCACCTTGGTGGAACAGTACCACTTAAGAAAGATGATGTGCAAAATATGAGACCATCATGGCTCCCCGAAGGTTTGTGGGTGGCTGATCTTTCACTGTCTCCCCGTTCTCAGGGACTTCCCACCATATTGCTCACTGCTGCGCTGGCTTTGAGGGTGGCACGGAAAATAGCATTGGAAAATAAGTTGTGAAGAAGATATATTGATTATAAAACTGTTTAGACCCATGTAAGCGGATTAACTATAGACTAACAAATAAATAGAAAAAAATATGGATCAAATGAAGTAATTATGACTTAAAAAAGAAAAAAAGAATTTTTTTTAAGAAGAATTTTTAGGGATTGATGCGAATTCAGGGGGAAACTCCACCAGCACCACCCATATTCTCACCCGTAAGGGCGTTTATGGTTATTTCTCCCACATTAGTTCCGTTGATTATCACTGGAACAATGTAAACCATTTCACCATCTACTTCATCCCATTTTGGTATTCCTGCCGTGGCTCCAGGTTCTTTTATGAATTGCTCTGCTATCTCCTGGGCTTCTGCTGGAGATATGATATTTTTAATATTTTTAGTTTTATTGGATGAATTATTTGATGAATTAATAGTGTTATTCGTATCCATGGCAGCTAACTCTTCTTTTTTTAATTGGTTGGAATTATCATTTGGAATTCCAGAAGCAACAAGTGCCAATGCCACCACAGTTACCACAGTTAACATTACACCCACCAACACCATTACCCGGCTTAATTTTTCATTCATGATCTAGCCTCCCTTAATGGTGCCGTTCCATTAGCAGTTAGATTGTCTGATGCAACATACCTGCTGATGTGGGAAAATAGTGCTGAACTCCTAAAAGTTAACACTAAGAATATGATTTTCTCAATGATTATACCGCCTCCGTGTCCCCTAAAATCCTAATTTCTGATATTGGACGTTATTTGGACAACAATTGATCGACCCCCATACTATATAAATATTTTGATGGAATTTTCCCAAAAAAATCTATTCTAATGCTCTTTTTTCAATTTAAAGAATTTATTAAGGGTTTTGAAAAGTCATGTTTGAATAAGCATTATTGGTTTCTTTTTTAAACTAATCAGACATTATTATGACTTATTTATAAAAAATATAACTATTTAGGGCGATGATGCTATTGATCCCTTGCTTCAAATCAGCATGTGCAAGGACTTTGCTATGGAATACATTAAATAACATCTTATTCCCCTAAAAAGCAGTATTATGAACAATTTTATCTTATATTAACAGTAAAGAACCTATTATGGTTCAAATAAATTTTTTTACTAAAACTGAGAGTAATGAATAACAGACATTGGGTCCTTTATTAAAAAGTTTATTACCAAAAAATTTGATTAATTTATTATTAGAACCTGGATCATTACCCATCATCTTAAAACCAGATGAAACACAATTTTCATCTATGAAAATCACAGAACACATTCATGCCCTTAAAATTCCATTCCAGGTTAAGACAGACTCTGGAATTCTGGAACGTTTTGTTTACTCTTATCTGATATTTGGAGATGAAATCTGCCTGATAGATAGTGGAGTTAGCTCTTCAGAAAAGGTGATCTTTGATTATCTTGAAAAATCAGGACACGCCCCTGAGGATCTCTCTTTATTGATTTTAACCCATTCTCACCCTGATCATATTGGTTCTGCTCAATCTATCCAGAGAATATCTGGTTGTGAAATAGCAGCTCATGAAGGTGAGAAATCATGGATTGAAGATGTTGATCTCCAGTTTAAAGAAAGGCCTGTTCCCAATTTCTTTTTCCTGGTAGAAGGATCTGTCCAGGTGGACCATGTTCTGGAGGATATGGATGTTGTTGAACTGGGTAGCGAAATTAATTTGAAAGTTATACATACCCCCGGTCATTCTAAAGGTTCCATTTCCATACATATCCCCTCTGAAAGAGTTTTAATCACCGGGGATGCAGTGCCGATACAGGGAGATTTACCTATCTATGATGACTTTAATGGCTCCATCCACTCCATTGAGATGTTGATGGGTGTTGAGGATGTGGAATTACTGTTAGCCTCATGGGATGAACCTCAAAAAGATGAAAATGTTCATCAGAGAATGGTTGAAGCTTTAGATTATCTCCAAAATATCCAGGAAATTGTTGAAAAAATTGCCCCTGCAAATTCATCCTCTGAACCAATGGAGTTCTGCAGGATAGTTTTAAAAGAGTTAGGATTACCCGAACATGCTGCCAACCCAATAGTTTCCCGATCTTTCCAGGCCAATCTAAAAGAATTGGAAGGAAAAGAGTGAAAGAAGTGAAATAGTTTTTAAATCAATATAAGTTAACAAGTGAGTTAAAATCCAATTTGAACCCAAATTAAATAGCGAAATAAACTTTAATATCTAATTAAAATAAAAGAAGGATTTAAAATGAAATAAAATAAAAAAAGAGTTTAAAAAAAAGGCAGTGCATTTATGTTAATTATTCTGCCTTTATCCCTTTTTCTGCCTTTAATTTTTCCAGTTTGGCCTTGGCCTTACGGAAGTTACTCAGGTAGTTATCTTCTTCAACAAGGGGAGTGAGTTCCAGTCCAAGCTGGCGTTGTTCCTCAATCCATTCCTCGTGGAATACTGGAACCTCCAGCTTTATAGGCTCTGTTGTGGGGTTTACCACAATCACATTCCTGTAGGGGAAATCTGTTTCCACAATATAACCCCCTAAACTTATGATATGATGAGGTCTTATAACAATTTTCATTTCAGTTCACCATAATTTTTATTTATAATTCATTTCCAGTGCCTTTTGAAGGATTGAATCCTTTTAAAAAAGGGTAAAGATTTTAAAGTAAAGCCGCAACTATAGCCAGTACTCCTATGATTGAAACCCCAGCAACAGTTGGATAGAACTGTTTGTAAGTGAATATTGGCGAAAATGCACTAAGGACTGCCATGAGCATTGGGAATAAGAGGGCCACAATCAGGGTAATAATGAATGAGGGGTTCAGGATGTTAGGTGCTATTCCAAGGAACAGAGTGGCAAATAAGGTTGCCAGGGTGAACATCAGGAATCCACGGGTTATGTAAACATAAGCCCTGTATTTTGCAGCATATTCCAGGTAGGGTCCTTCAACAACATCTGGTTTTCCCTTTAATATGGCAAATGGGTATTCGTTTAAGAGGATCATGTATCCTATGAAGAATACAATTGCCCCCATTACTCCGGCCACAGTGAAGAGTATGGGTCCGTGCACCTGCTGGTAAGCTATGATGTCCTGCAGGTAAATGCTACCAGTCATGGCCACTGCCACGAAAATTGCGATGTACAGTGGGAATGATCCGAATGCTATTAACCGGAAGGCCCGGAGACTGCTGAGTTCTTCAAAAAATGATTGGGGTGTTTCTGGATGTGCTGCTCCTTTAGCTTTATCAGGGAAAGGCATGCGTACTGAGAGTACGGATCTGGAGAGGCTTCCCATGAACATGTACATTATTTCTTCCACCTTCAGGAATCCCACCAGGGCAATTACACTGGCCAGTGCTCCTACAAAGTACATCTGCGGGATGAGGAATAACAACAGGATTACTACAATTATCAAACTTATGAGGGGTAATGCATTGTACAAACGGGGCATTGGGGATTCAGGAGTTATGGTCTGTTTGAAGAAAAACTTTAAAGGAGCCATGATCCCGGGGCTGGTAATGGGTGGTCCTACCCTCTGCTGTATCCGGGCATGAATGAACTTTCGTTCAATACCCGGTAAGAAGAGACTCACAATGAAGGCCACCACCAGGGTGCCTATAACTGCTATTAGGGAATATATAAGGTCCATGGTCTATTTCTCCTCATAACTTAATGATCTCAATTGCCCGGTCAGTGCAGGTGAAACAGGGGTCGCATTGCACCACTGAAAGCTGGGCATCGGTAATGTGATGGCCTATGCAGGCGTGTTGCATGGCTCCAATGTTAGCCATTGATGGAGTTCGGATGACACAGTTTCTAACCCTGCCATCTTCCAGGGCATAGGAATGGTAAAGTGTTCCCCTGGGAACTTCAATATAACTCTTGGTAAGGGGTGTGTCCTGCATCTCCCAGCTCCTGTTAGTTATAGGACCATCTGGGAGGTCGCGGACTGCCTGACGTATGATCTTGATAGCTTCAAAGTTCTCAAAAACCCTCATTAGGAGTTGGGATTTGACATCACCATCGTCCTGGGTGATTACATCAAACTCAAATGGATCGTACTCCTCCATTTCCCTCCTTAAATCACGAGCAACACCGGTTGCTCGTAGTGTAGGACCAGAGCAAGCCAGCCTGAGAGCATCTTTCTGGCTGATAACTCCTACTCCAGTGATCCTGCTCATTACCATTGGGTCAGAGACAAATCTGTCGGCAAATGCGGTGATTTTCTCTTCAAGTAAGTCCATTCCTTCTGTAATCTTCTGTAAGCGCATTTCATCCAGTTCACATCGGGGGCGAACTCCTCCCAGGACAGCTGAACCGTATTGCACACGGTTTCCACCGATCATACCCAGGAGGTCCATTACTGTTTCCCTGATGTAGAACAGGCGCATGGAAAATGTTTCATGACCCAGTACTTCGCTTCCGTGGGCCAGGTAGAGTAAGTGGCTGTGGAGTCGTTCCAGTTCTTCCATTATGATTCTGATGTAGGTTGCCCTTTCTGGTACTTCTATTCCCAGGGCTATCTCTCCTGTCCTGCAGGAGTTCCAGATGTGGCTGTTGGAGCAGATTCCACATATCTTCTCAGTTAAGCTGTTGGCCTTTTCCACAGGCAGGCCTTCCATGATCCGTTCCACTCCCCGGTGGTTGACTCCTACAGTGATCTCCGCATCGCGGACGATTTCATCTTCCACAAAGAGTCTTAGCCGGTATGGTTCAAGTGCAGCAGGGTGTACAGTTCCCATTGGAATTTCTGCCTCGATAACCGTCCGGTTTTGTTTGTTATCGTCCATTATGTTACACCTTCATGAGTTTTAAATAATATTCTCGTTTTTTTTTAGTTGATGAGTTTAAGTTTTGATAACTTTAAGATTTTGTTCCTACTTTGTTACTGTCAATTTTTTAAACTCTTAATTTCATCCCATTAGTCCGCATTCAATAATAACGGTAATGCTGATACCAGACCTGCCACTATATCCTGGGGGCGCACAGCGCAACCTGGTACTTTGGCATCAACTGGTATGATATTGTCCACAGGTCCTGCAATTTCTTCGGATGGTATATCCCCATGGCAGTTCTTGTACACTCCTCCCATCAGTGCACAGGCCCCTGCAGCTACCACTGCTTTTGGTTCGGGTATGGCTTTGTATATTTCTCGGAGGGGCTGTTCATTGTGTTTGGTTACTGGTCCAGTGACCACCAGTACATCGGCTTCCCTGGGATTCCAGGTTAAGAATACTTTATACTGTTCTGCATCGAATTTGGGAGATAATATGCAGTTAACTATCTCTATGTCACAGCCGTTGCAACCTCCAGTATACACCAACATCACGTGTACGGCTCGACCCCTTGAATATGATTTCAGGCTCATATGATTCCTCTTAAAGATTTTATGGGTTTATGGTCAATTTAAATCTTTTATTTATGATAATCCTTTATTTTATGATACTATCCCTTGCTTTATAGCATTTTACAGGCTTTTATTTCTATTCCCTTCTCTTTCTTATGATGGTATTATCCGCCAGATACTGAGATATAAATGCTATTTTATCATCAGATATCTTCACTGGCTTTTCAAGTAATTGGGATATGTCCGATTCAACTTCCCCCACATCGTTGGGATGTATGGTTCCTGCTTCTCCAAATAACGCGTATAATGGGCAGAAATCGTGACAGTAGTAACAGTGCACGCATTTTTCACTGTGCAGGACTGGTAATTGTGTTTTGGTCAATCCCTCCATGAGTTCCACTGGTTCATCCAGATCCACCATTTCTATAGCCTCAGTAGGGCAGGCGTTACTGCAGCCACCACATCCAATACAGGATACTTCAGCCACCTTGTCGGTGGGCGTTACCCTACCTTCCAGAATCATGTTTCGTACGTCCATGTCCGTGACCCGGTCACTGGCGAATATGATCCTTTTAAGGTTGGTGTAGGCTCCTTCCAGGAATATAAGGACTAGATTAGTCATTGTTCCACCTCGAATTCCCTTTCAAATAATATGGCTCTGGCTGGGCAGGCATTGCTGCAACCACCACAGTAGATGCACTTATCATCATCCACCACAATCTTACCATTTTCATCCTC
>AMGN01000041.1 GCA_000309865.1 Methanobacterium sp. Maddingley MBC34
GTAGGGTGTCGGTGACAATTAGATTATTTGCTGTGTTTGGTCCGGTGTTTTTAGCTACAATGGTAAACAGTACGGTCTCACCAACGTTTGGTCGAGTGTTGTTAGCGGTCTTATTCAACTCCACAATTGCCTGGTTAATATACACATTGGCTGTACTTTCGTTGAAGTAAGGATATTCATTTGATGTGATGTTTGCTTTGTTACCTAGTGTAGTACCAGCTGCAGAAGCTAAGATGCGCGCGTCAACCCAAATCGACACACTCATACCCGGCTGTAATTGAGCAACACCCAATGAAGCTAAAATGTTATTCCATGTTAGTTCTACACCGGATGGAATAAGGCTTAGGATGTCATATGCAGAGGATACACTCACAAGTTCAGTTCCAACGGGTAAAAGGTCTTTTAATGTTATTACAGTTACATTATCCGGGCCGTTGTTGGTTATAGTGATGTTATACCTGACTATATTACCTACATTGGCTGCAGTCATATTGGCTGTGTTAGTGATGTTTAGGTTAGCTGCTGGGTTAATTGAAATGTATGCTGCCTCTGCGGCACTGGTGGTATAGTCATCTGCAGTTGCAATGACCTGAACCGGGTTGTATGAGGGATTCAATGCGCCTTCACTGGCATAAAATGTAGCGGACATAGCACCCGCAACAGTATTTCCTGTTAAGGAATGACTGATTCCAGAATTAGTGAAGCTTCCCCATGGTATGTCCAGGGTTATAGATTCATCAGGTATGTGTCCTCCAACTAGATCACCACCGCCATTGATGTGGTTGAAATCAGCGGTAATGGTTGATGTTTCACCGTTGTTGATGGTGCTGGGGGTTGCATTGACAGTTAAAATAACCCAGGGGTTAGCATCCACAGGACCATATATGAGGTTAGGAACAGTTGTTGGATCAACATTAGATCCCCACCAGTTATTCTCTGCATTTATTAAAACGTTCGAATTCGTATTAAATGCAAAAGCACTACCTAATCTGGCTGAATTATTGTAGAACCTGTTATAATTAGCTGTTAAAGCGGCATTATAAACGTAGATGGCACCACCACCGAAACTAGTAGAAATTGGATCTACAGAGTTTCCAATGAAGGTACAACCAGTCACAGTAGAATTACTTAAGCTATATGCACCGATAGCACCACCGCACCATGATTTAGCACCGGTTACGGAGTTATACATGAATGTACAGTTAGTTATATTGCAAATACTTAGATATGCAATAGCACCACCACCCCATAATGCAGTGTTTTTAGTGAATGTGCAGTCAGTCAAAGACATTATTTTTTGGTACGAATCGCTGTAGATAGCACCACCCCAATGAGTTGCAGTGTTTTCGGTGAATGTGCAGTCCGAAATGGACAATATTCCATGGTTTAGGATAGCACCACCGTCATATGCGATTCCGTTGGTAAATGTCAGATTACAGATGGTGACATTCACATCAGATGTGATAGTGAATATCCAGTTAGTGTCTGTTCCATTAATTATGGTTCCATTCTGGCTCAGGCCCTGTATGGTCATGTTCCGGTTAATGGTGATGTTGGTGT
>AMGN01000042.1 GCA_000309865.1 Methanobacterium sp. Maddingley MBC34
ATACAGTAATCTTTGTCAATTCTGGCTACCAGAGGTACAGCTTGAGGGAATGGAATGGAGGTTGCTTTGACCATACCCATGCCTTCATCGAAGTAGTTGGGCATTTCTATTGGGCAAACTTCGGAACAGCTTCCGCAACCGGTACAGATATCTTCTATAATGTATCTTGGTTTTTTCTCAATTACTACATTGAAGTTACCAATGTAACCGTGAACTTCTTTCACTTCAGCAAAGGAGATGAGTTCGATGTTTTCGTGTTTTGCAGCATCCACAGTCTTAGGAGCTAGAATACACATGGAACAGTCAAGGGTAGGGAATGTTTTGTCCAGCTGGGCCATTCGTCCACCGATGGTTGGTTGTTTTTCCACCAGGTAGGTTTTGAATCCCATGTCAGCCAGGTCGAGTGCAGACTGAATACCAGCCACTCCTCCACCTATAACCAGAGCTTTGTTGTCCACAGCCACTTTTTCGGCTTCCAATGGTTCTAAGAGTCTGGCTTTAGCAACAGCCATTCTAATCAGGTCTTTGGCTTTTTCAGTTGCTGCTTCTGGTTCACCCATGTGCACCCATGAATCCTGCTCTCTCAGGTTTGCAAATTCGAAAAGGAATTGGTTAAGTCCGGCTTCTCTGACACACCTTCGGAAGGTGGGTTCGTGAAGTCGAGGTGAACATGCTGCCACCACTACTCTATTAACTTTACCATCTTTAACATCCTGTTGGATCATGTCCTGTCCAGGGTCAGAACAGAAGTATTTGTATTCTTCGGATACTACTACATTGGGCAGGGTTGCTGCGTATTCTTTCACTGCTTCAATATCAATAACTCCACCGATGTTGATACCACAGTGACATGTGTAGACTCCGATTTTTGGTTCTTCAGTTGCTTCTTGCTTATTTTCTTCTGCCAATTAGATCACCTATTTTTTCCACATTGTGATAGTAACTAATCTTATGGTCTAGGGTTGTATCCATTATACGGATAAAGTTTTCTATTAAAATTTTTAAACAAGGTTTATATAGTAGAATAATTTTTCACCTAATTCACAAGCATCATACTGATTGGCAGTTTTCATCCATCTGTATGTTCTTAATCTCGATTCTTCATATGGGTGCATATTATTTTGGTTATTTTGACCAGTAATATTTCTGGTGAATCATTCATGAATTAAATTATAAGAAACATATTATCGGGGGAGTGGATTTATTAATTTTTGAGGGGGTCGGAAAACAGCCAAATAAATGGGCTTATAACTTTTTATTTTAAAATAAACAAAAATGGAAAAAAGGGAAAAAAGAAGTTAATTCTCAGGGTTAATCAACAACCCCTTCGGTAACTACCTTGAACACAGCTTCACCCTCAGGAAGGTGCGGGCTGTCCACTAAACGGGCGATACGTTTGCCTGCCAGTCCCTTCTTAAGCCATATTCTGTAGGTGGAGGCGTGTCCCAGTACGTGTCCTCCAATTGCCTTGGTAGGGCTTCCGAAGAAGGCATCTGGACGGGCCTGTACCTGGTTGGTTACAAAGACTGCCACGTTGTAAGTGTTGGCTATGTTCTGAAGGGTGTGCAGGTGCTGGTTCAGTTTCTGCTGCCGGGTGGCCAGGGACTCCCTTCCCACGTATTCTGCACGGAAATGGGCAGTAAGGGAATCAACGATCACCAGACGAATATTCACACCGGATTGTATGAGTTCGTTGACCTTATCGGCCATGAGTATCTGGTGGCTGGAGTTAAATGCCCTGGCAATGTGGATCTTGCCTAGAACTTCCTCTACATCTAAAGTGAATCCTTCTGCTATCTGTTTTATTCTTTCAGGTCGGAATGTGTTTTCAGTGTCTATAAAAACGCAGTCTCCACATAAACCTCCCTTTTCTGGGGGTAATTGCACCGTAACTGCAATTTCATGGGATATTTGGCTTTTACCGGATCCGAATTCTCCGAAAACCTCGGTTATTGCCTGTGTTTCTATTCCTCCACCAATTAACTCATCTAAACCTGTGCTCCCTGTGATTATGTGGCCCACATCTTTCCTGCGTTCCATCACATCCAGGGCTGTTTCAAAGTCGATTTGCTCTGCCTTACGGGCAGCTTCGATGACTTTTTCTGCAACTCCTTCGCCAATCTCCGCTTTAACACTGAGTTCCTTGGCAGTTGCTGTTGCCAGCCTCATCATGTCTGCAAAACCAGCATCTCTTAATTTTTGAGCGGTTTTTTCTCCCACATTGGGTAAGTCTTCCAGTTCCACCATGTTAATCTCCTTTTGAACTTGTTTAATTAATTCAGATCTCTCTTATTAGGGTGTTTTGAATGGATTTAAAAGTTTTATGTCAATACTTTTTATTATCCATTATATGGTAATTAAAGTTTAACATCCACCATTTTTCTGGCGTTTAAACGGACTTCCTCGTTATATTCGTCGAAGCTGGCATCAGCAATCACGGTGATATGTCTACCCACCAGATCACCCACTTTTTCCTCCAGGGATCCCTCATCCCCAGTGGTGGCAATGATTTCTTCGGCTTCGGCGGTGGTCATGTCCAGAACTTCCTCGGCTGCTTTACGGAAGAAGGTGATACTTATAGTGCCAGTGTCATCCTCTAACATGAGACTGATAATCATCAACATGTTGGGCTTTTCGATTTTTTCACCACAAATGTCACAGATATAACCATCTTCAGCCCAGTTAACTCGTTTATTACAGTTGGGGCACATTTCAAAGAGTATCTTGTTACCACGGATGTCTACCACTTCTCCAGTTACCTTTATACTCTGGTCCCCTTCTTCAATATCTCCAATATTTTTGGAGGGATATAATTTTCCTTCTATCTCATCCAAACTGGGAACGGATGTTTCCTCTTCATCTGGCTTAGTTATGATGGTTGTTCTACCTACACTGAGTTCGACACGATCATTTCGCAGGTTAACCCTTGGATTCTCGATTTTGACGGCCTCACCTTCTTTAAAGGATGTGTTGGCCTTGTCATCCCAGAGTGAAGCTCGAACCACTCCGGTATCATCAGCAATATCCATGGAACGGACTATGCCTGCGCTGCCATCACTTTTGGTGAACTGGGTTGGTTCTCCCATACTTAAAATCCTGCCGAATATACTCACATCCCGGTCGCCTTCAGCCAGCTCTTTGATCTTTTTACGCTGATAGATCATTGATTCAACATCTTTTAGAGATGGCAGGTCTTTTATCTCCTCTTCTGTAGGTTCAAGTAATCGGGAAGTTTTACCTACACTGAGATCCACCTGGTAATCTCCCAGGCGGGTGCGTGCATTCTCAATTTTCAGAGTATCTCCCTCTTTCATTTCATGTTCTGCTTTATTATCCCATAGTGAAACTCGCACCATTCCTGAGTCATCGGCAATTTCTGCAGTTCTCACCATGCCAGTGGTGCCATCGTCTCGCTGAAACTCGTTGGGCTCGTAGAGGTTAACCACACGTCCAATAACGTCTACTTCTTCTCCATCTTCTTCTATTTTATTTAAATCACTGATTTTCATTGGTGTGAGGTATTTACCAACTTCATTCAGGGTGTCTTTCATGTCCTGGTCAATTGGGGGGTTGGTGATGAGTTTGGTGTTCCAGTTGGTGTTCACCCGGTAATTGGTACCGGAGTAATCATCGAATTCAATGTTACCTCCGATGATTTTCAGGATGTCCCCCTTTTTAACATCGATTTCAGTGTCTTCATTCCATAGGGTAAGGCGAATAGCGCCGGTATCATCCTCTAATTCCATGGATTTTACTTTTCCGGTACTTCCATCATCTCGTTCGAAGGTTATGGTATCGTAAACCTTACTAACCAAGCCTATAATGGTAACGTTCCTCATTTCATGGGCGTCTCCGATTTTGAGAATATCTTCATGGTATTCTGGAACGTCAAAGTCTCCTTTCACTATTCTACCGATCCAGGAGTGGTTTAAGGATACTTCTCCATTACGGGCTCTGCCCTGAGCTCCCAGTACCTTGATAGCGTCCCCTTCTTTTAGATCCAGATCCTCGATGAGGTTGGTGTCTTTGTTCCACAGGGTGAATTGTATACTACCGCTCTTGTCCTGCAACTCCAGTGATGCTACTTTACCATCTCTGCCATTACGATCAAAGGATCTTATCCTAGGAATTCTAACTACACGTGCAACAACGTTTACCTCCATATCTCCTTTAATTTCACTTAATGGAGTTATTTTATCGTTATATGGGGGTAAATTGGGGTAATCTGTTGGGTTCATTTTTTCCAGGGAGGATTGTATGTTAAGGTGGGTTTCATCATCCCTGAATCCTTGCTTCACTTCAACATCATTGATTTGGACCACATCTCCTTCATGGAATTTATCCATTAATTTAATGTTTTCCGTCCAAAAAACAACTCTTATTCTGCCGGTCTCATCTGCAAGGATCAAATTTGCCAGTTTTCCTTCCCTACCTTTCTTACTGGTGAATTTCTTAACATTGGAAATGCTCATTACCCTTCCCAGTAGATTTATATGTTGTTTACCTGTTTCTAAATCTTTTATCTTCCATAAATCCTTTACTTCTTCAGTGGGTTCGTTTTTTTCGGTAATATAGTCTCCTACCACCATATGGGCTATGCTAATATCGTCAATAAAGCTTACATCTGCGTTTTCTTTCTTATATTCTTCCATCTTTTTCTGGAAGTCTTCATATGAGATTTTGTCTTTGATTTTCTCATATTCATCCTTTATCTCTTGGCTCATTTCCCTCATTTTATTCCCTCATCATATCTCTCTAAGGTCCTATTATTAAATCATCTATCATATTCAATATACAAGTTAGTATTACATTATATATATATTTTATTACAAATAATTTGGTCTTCAGTATATTACTTACTATTGGTCTTCAGTCAGTAGTTCTTATGTAAATATATATAATGTGATTAGTCCGAGCTTTTGAGAAGTAATAATATTGATTTTAGGAGAGGGGTTTTTAATAGGGTTAGAGGTTATTTGAAAAATTTCTTTGGGAGCACAGAGAATAATATATATAATAGTTAGTTAGATAAAACTATTTACTTTACAGGTGATAACCTATGAATAAGGAGCTTGAACTGGTAGAATCAATGGATAAACTTAGCGATTTAATGAGAAAATTCCAAACACAACTTCGAACAGGAGATTTAAAAGAATACACACTACGACAATTGTACTACATAGAATTAATCGATAAAAACCAGGGGATAAGCGTTTCTGAACTAGCAAAAAAACTGCATGTTAAAAAGTCAACAGTATCCATAGCCATCAACCAGTTAATCGATCTGGGGATTGTAATCAAAATTCAATCCAACTCTGATAAACGTTTCTATTCCCTTCAATTAACATCTAAGGGTAATCAAATAATGGAAATGCACAAACAAGTCCATAAAAATACTATAAAAAAGATTTCCAAGATTTTAAACCCTGAAGAAGTCGAAAATTTCGTGAAGATAGTAAATAAAATAACCATTTCCGAATTAGGATTTTCAAAATAAGATCAAAATCACTATTTCCAAATTGAAGTTATTGAATTAAAAATTACGGATGAACAAATTGCATTGATAGATTAATTCGTAAATTACATTTAAATGGAGGAAAGCAAATGGCAATGACCATGGCAGAAAAAATACTGGCAAAAGCAGCAGGATTAAATGAAACAGTGGCGGGAGATATTGTTATGGCCAACATAGATGTGGCCATGACCCATGATCTAACCGGACCTTTATCTGTGGAATCATTCCAGAAAATCGGAGTGGAAAAAGTATGGGACCCTGAAAAAATCGTGGTTCTTTTCGACCACCAGGTACCAGCAGACTCCCTGGAAGCAGCCCAAAACCACATATTCATGCGGGAATTTGTGGACAAACAGGGAATAAACAATTTCTACGATGTTAGGGAAGGAGTATGCCACCAGGTACTACCTGAAAAAGGACACGTAATCCCTGGGGAAGTAATTGTAGGAACAGACTCTCACACCTGCACTCATGGGGCATTAGGAGCATTTGCAACTGGAATCGGTTCAACAGATATGGCAATGGTATTCGCCACAGGAAAACTCTGGTTCAAGGTCCCGGAAACCATAAAATTCGAAATAGAAGGCAAACTCGGCCAACATGTCTACTCCAAGGATGTTGTTTTAAACATCATTGGACAGATAGGGGCCGACGGTGCGACCTACCAGGCCTGTGAATTTGGAGGGGAAACCACCCGCAACATGTCAGTATCCCAGCGCATGGCACTGTGTAACATGGCCATAGAAATGGGAGGCAAAACTGGAATGGTGGAAGTGGATGAAAAAACCATCAAATACCTGAAAGGACGCACCAACAAACCTTACCAAGCTTTCACAACTGATGAAGATGCAGATTCACTCACTACAATGTATGTGAATGTAAATGACCTGGAACCACAGATAGCCTGCCCCCATAATGTGGACAATGTAAAACCAGTGAGTGAAGTGGAAGGAACACCTATAGATCAGGTATTCCTGGGATCATGTACCAATGGGCGCCTGGATGACCTACAAGTGGCTGCAGAAATCCTGAAAGGAAAACAAATATCCAATGATGTTCGGATGCTGGTAATACCTGCCTCCCGTGAAATATACCGCCAGGCACTGGATGAGGGGCTAATGAACATATTCGTGGATGCTGGTGCCCTGGTGTGCAACCCCTGCTGTGGACCCTGCCTGGGTGGCCACGTAGGACTCCTGGGACCTGGAGAAGTAAGTCTGTCCACATCCAACCGAAACTTCAAAGGCAGACAGGGAAGCCCTGAGGCAGAAGTCTACCTTAGTTCAGCTGCAGTAGCCGCAGCATCAGCACTCAAGGGAGAAATAACAGATCCAAGATAAGAAACTGTTAGAAAACCTGATTATTGCTATAAAAGTTTCAATCGATAATTAAAGATAGTAAATCACATTATAATATATTTGAAGGTGGTAATTATGGACAAAATACTTAAAGGAAAGGTTTGGAATTTCCCAGATGACGTGGACACAGACATAATCGTCCCTGGTCGATACCTGGTGTTAACTGGAGAAAAAGAACTGGCAGCATGTGTTATGCAAGGACACGATCCTGATTTTGCCAAAAATGTAGAAGAAGGTGACATCATAGTGGCTGGGAAAAACTTTGGCTGCGGATCATCCCGTGAACACGCACCAATCGCCATAAAAGGAGCAGGAATTTCTGCAGTGGTAGCAGAATCATTTGCCAGAATATTCTACAGGAACTCCATAAACGTAGGCTTACTCCTCATAGAAGCCAAAGGTATTTCCCGAAACGTCGAAGAAGGAGATGAAATCCAGATAGACATGGATAAAGGAGTTATAAAGAATTTAAATAATTCCAAAGAGTTTGAAATAAAACCTCTACCTGAATTCATGATGGGGATCATGAATGAAGGAGGACTAATCAGCTATTTGAAAAACCATCTTGCTGAGATAAAGGATTAGTAAAACGAATTTTAGGATGAGTTAATAGAGTATTAAGTTTGAAGTTGAGTATTAAGGTATGAATAAGATTTGGTCAAATTCAATTAAAAAACTCTAAAATTCAGGCTAAACATTATAAAGCGATAAAAAATTCAATTTTGATCAATTAAGAAACAAAGATTCATTAAAAAAAGATAATAGGTGTTATATATGTATAAAATAGCAGTTATACCTGGAGACGGGATTGGAAAAGAAGTTATGGAAGCAACCCTCCACGTGTTGGAAGCAGTAGATGTTGATTTTGATTACACTTTCGCTGATGCTGGAGACGAGCACATGGAAAAAACAGGGGTGGCATTACCTCAGGAAACCGTGGACATAGTTAAAGCATCTCAGGCATGTCTATTTGGGGCTGCAGGGGAATCCGCTGCTGATGTAATCGTTAAATTACGCCAGGAACTGGACCTTTACGCCAACATTCGACCAGCAAAATCATATCCTGGTACAAAATGTGTTTTCGATAATGTGGATTTTGTCATAGTCCGTGAAAACACAGAAGGATTGTACATTGGTCTGGAAGAGGAAACAGAGGAAGGAGCAACCGCTCTCAGAGTTACCACCAGAAAGGCCGCTGAGAGAATATGTAAATATGCCTTTGAATATGCTAAAAAAACAGGCAGAAAGAAAGTAACTGCAGTACACAAGGCAAACGTCCTTAAAAAAACTGACGGACTTTTCAAGGATACATTCTACAAAGTAGCGGAAGATTATCCAGATATGGAGCTGGATGACCGTTACGTGGATGCCACTGCCATGTTCTTAGTTACCCGACCAGAAATGTTCGACGTAATTGTAACCACCAACCTATTCGGAGACATCTTGTCTGATGAAGGAGCAGGACTGGTGGGAGGACTGGGACTGATCCCATCAGCCAACATTGGAGAAGATAATGGATTGTTTGAGCCCGTACACGGTTCAGCACCAACTCATGCTGGTAAAGGGACCGCAAACCCTGCTGCTATGATATTATCTGCAGTTTTAATGCTGGATTTCCTTGGAGAAAACGTTGCAGCCCGTAAACTTGAAAATGCCCTGGTAAAAGTCCTGGCAGAAGGCAAAGTGGTCACCGGGGATCTGGGTGGTAATGCGTCCACCATGGGAATGGCTGCAGAAGTCAGGAAAAAGTTAGAAGTTTAATTATGTGTTTGAAATGAGGTATGAGTTAGTATAGAGGCTTTTTTCATTTTTTTCTTTTCTTTTTGAATTGTGTAGGTTGCATTGTAGAATTCAATTGGTAATGAATTCAGTATTGTGTTGTCGTTTTTAGAAAAATAAAAAAAGGTTTGGGGGGTATAGGAGTGTTTGCGTTTTTTCCTATACCCATATTATTATTTGGTGTTGTTTTTAGGGTTTGCGTCGTGTGGTTGCGAATCCTGCAAAGACCAACAGTATACCTAATGCTAGTGGCACGAATGGTGCACCTGTTGTTTGCATAGATATTGTTCCTGCTGCTACGCTGGTGGGTTGGCTTGGTGTGCTTGCTGGTGCTTTCACGTTTACTGTGACCAGGGCGCTCCTTGGGTAGAGTTCGGGGTCATAGGTTAGTGAGGTTACTTTGGCTTCGTTGTTTATGGTTCCGGTTTGTTCGACGGTGCAGGTTATTGTTAGGTGTGCGATGGTGTTGGCAGGTAGGTTTCCTATTGTCCAAATTCCGGTGGTTGGATCGTATGATCCAAAGTCTGCGGAGGATGATACATAGGTTAGTCCTGCTGGTAGTACATCAGACACTTTAACGGTGGTTGCGGTGTCGGGTCCGTGGTTTTGCACGATCATGGTGAATATCACAGTATCATGCAGGGTAGGGTTGGCGTTGTTGACTGTTTTTGTTAGTTCTAATGCTGCTGCGGGTGGGACTGCTATGCTTGCTTCGGCGTGGTTGTTGGCTTGGACGGGGTCGTATTCTGTTTGTGCTGTTTTATCTGCTTGGTTGAGGATGTTAGTGTCTGAATCGTCCACTGTACCTTCTATGGCAAGCCAGAATGTGTTTAGTGTTGTCACTGTTCCAACAGCCCATTCATTATTGAGTGGGTTGTAAGATGGGTCGTTTAAGATCCAAGTGACTCCGTTGTTCCAACTCACCCACCAGTTACCTGTTGATGTGAGTTCGGAAGGCCAAGTGTCCTTGACAACTACATTGGTGGCGGTGTCGGGACCGTTGTTGGTCACTTTCACTGCTGCAATGACTTTGTTCAGGTAGTTGGCCGTTGTGATTGGCACGATGTTGTAGTTGTTGTTCACAAATTCGGTGTCGTTCCAGAACTGTTTAGCAACTGCCACGTCTGCGCTGGGCACGTAGAAACTTGCACTGCCTGTGTCACCAAGGAATGGATCGTATTGATCTAGTTGGTGTAGTGTGGCGGTGTTGGTTACGGTGGTGCCTGCGAGTGAGCTGCCTACTGTGGCTGTGATGTGTATCACGGCATCAGTGAAGGCGTTGATTGTGTTTATGGTCCAAACGCCGGCTGCGTATGTTCCGTCACCAGATTGTGAGACGTAGGTTAGTCCTGCGGGTAAAACATCGTTGATTAATACATTTGTAGCGTCCTCTGGACCGCCGTTGTGGGCGGTTAGAGTGTATATGATGTTTTGACCTACATTTTGTATTGCTACGTTAACGCTTTTGTCTATGGTCACCATGGCTAAGGGCATGAATACGTCTTCGGTGTCTACGTTGTTAGACATGTTTTGGTCGTATTCTGGCACGAAGCCCCACCAATATCCGTTGATAGTTGCGGTGTTGGTGAGTTTTTCTGGTGGGTTAGGTCCGGGGTTCACAGTAGCGAAGAGATATAACGTTTCAAAGTTACCTGGTCCGATCCAGCCCACAATCCAAGTGTGAGTCAGGATGTCGTAGGTTCCTTTGGTGGCCCAAGTCGCTGCGTTGTAGACTAATCCGGTGGGTAGCACGTCGTTGACTGTAACCCAGCTCGCATCTGGTCCGAAGTTTTTAGCGTCGATGGTGAAGCATATTAACTGACCGAGGTCAGGTGTTGCGTCGTCTACATCTTTGGTCACAGCCACATCAGCGGCTGGATTGGCGATGTAGGAATCGGTTGCGTAGTTGTTGGCCCAGTTTTGATCGAGTTGTGGTAGGTTTATTGGGTTGACTCCGGCAGTGTTAATTACTGGCCATCCTGCGTGAGCAGTGTTGGTTCCATATAACCAGACTTCACAGGCGTTAGCAGCACCAGGGAGCAAAGCGTTCCAAAGGTGGCTGTTTATGTTCCAAGTGAAGAGTCTAGTAACTGCATCATAGGTCCAATGACCACAACCTTCTAATGACCATCTTTGAGAGTCTTCTTGTCCGTAGAATATCCATGAATTGGCTGGGTCGAAGTCGAATCCGAATGGTAGTGTGTCGGTTAGGACTACGCCGTTGGCTGCGTCGGGTCCGTTGTTGGTCACAGTTATGTGAGCAACTACAGTAGTGAGATAGTTAGCAGAGCTTATGGCTGTTCCGGTGGTGTCTTCCCAGACTTTGTCCACATCGATGTCTGCTGCCGCAAGTGCGGTATATGATGCAGTATCATGGTTGTTGGACCAGTCAGGGTCGTATTGTGCTAGTGGATCTGGTAGTGTTGGGTCGGGGTTTACTAGTGCGGTGTTGGTTACGGTTGTTCCGCCGTGTGCGGTGTTGGTTCCGTATAGTTCAACTTCGCAGTTGTTGGCGTCGCCTGGGAGCATGCCCACACCATATGCGTCTAGGTGTTGGGATATGTACCAGGTGAATAGTCTGGTTGTTGTGTCGTAGGTCCAGTGTGCGCAGCCGTTTAGGGTCCAGGATTGTCCTAGTTGGTTGTATGTCACGTGTGACATTGTTGTGTCTAGTACGAATCCTTCTGGTAGTGTGTCGGTTAGGACTACGCCATAAGCGGTGTCGGGTCCGTTGTTGGTTACTTCGATGTCAGCAACTATGGATTGGTTGTAGTTAGCTTCGGTTATTTCGGTTCCGCTGGTGTCTTCCCATTCTTTTTCAACTTCAATGTCTGAGGCTGCGTTGACTTCGAGATCTGCAGAGGCAGTATCGTAGCCTACTGGATCCATAGGAGTCTGAGCAATTGTGGTTATTGTGTTGGTAATGGTAGTATCACTATCACTGACCGTTGCACCAATAGCCGTCAAGAACGTATCACCCGGATTCAATGTAACCACATTAGTTGGCCACCATGAAACTGTACCTGATGGCGCCCAAGGGAAGAAATTCCATGTGGTTGCGTCAGGATGATCCCAAGCTTCACTAGTTCCTACCAGTGCTGCAGGCCAAGTGTCCTGTACTTGTAGGTAAGTGACTGGGTCAGGGCCTTCATTGCGTGCGGTTAGGATTACGATAACGTTGTCCAAGTAGTTGACTGGGTTTGTGATTGGCACGATGTTGTAGTTATGGTTCACGAACTGGTCATAGTCTGCGTAGTACTTATCTAGAACTACATGTGCATAGGCGTTGGCAATGTAACTATCAGTGGCTTCGTTATTAGTTAGGTTTTGATCAAATGTTGTTGAAGATGCAACTGCAATGTTGTCAACTATAGCGTTACCGTGTGCTGAGTTGGTGAAGTATAAGTATGCATTAACTGTTTCACCATTGAAGATCCCTATATTAAATCCAGATACATCCAGAGTAAAGAGTCCGGTAACCTGATCGTAAGTCCAAAAGCCAGTGTTATACAAGTAATGTATAGTACTCCAGCTTGTAACCATATAGGAGTTAACTGTATCTAGCACGAAGCCTGCAGGTACTTGGTCAGTTAAGACAGCATTCTGTGCAGTATTCGGTCCCAGGTTGGTTACACTTATGTGGGCAACCACAGTATCCAAGTAGTTAGCGTTGGTTATAGGTGTACCACTGGTGTCTTCCCACACTTTAGATGCAGCAAGATCTGCTGCAGCGTTGGCGATGTATGAATCGGTTGCGTAGTTGTTTGTCACGTTCTGGTCGTATTGTGGTAGTGTCTGTGGGTCTACTCCTGCGGTGTTGGTTACTGTTGCTCCGCCGTTTGCGGTGTTG
>AMGN01000043.1 GCA_000309865.1 Methanobacterium sp. Maddingley MBC34
GAAGGTTCCACTGTTAATGAGGTGCACTCCTTTGTATCTCTTGTAGCTATTTATGTGTACGTGTCCAGTGTGGAAAACATCGGGAATTTCTTCAATAACCAGATGGTCCTCAATTTCTGATGCTAATGGTGTTCTTTCCCCGTATATGGGGGCTAAATGTCGTTTTTCCAGAAGTTCCTTCATTATGAGATCAGATTGCTGGTGGCTCATTCCCTTAACTGTCATGGCCATATCGTCAAAACTACGGCCATGGTAGATGAGCACTTTAATACCATCCAGACTTACCAGGGCAGGGTTGCTAACGAATTCTAAGTTTTTAAGTTCATAAAGTCCTTTGGCATAATCTTCAGGTATGGCTGGTTGGGGCTCTGCCAGTCGACTGGCGTCGTGATTTCCAGGGGCTACAATGACTTTAACATGACTTATATCCCCAAATAATCGTGCTGCTTCTTCATACTGTTGATGGATGTCCTTTATGGTGAGTTCTTTATCTTGGTGGGGGTAAACTCCAATCCCATCCACAATATCCCCCGCCACCACCACGTATTTTACATTGTTGGCAATTTCACGTTGTTCATCATCCCCAAAATCTCCGTTAATCCAGTGAATGAACCGGTCGAATTCTTCATTCAGGAAGGTGGAACTTCCAATATGAATATCGCTCAAGAAAACAGTGGCAAAGTCCATTGGTTTCTCATCAATGCGTGGTACACCTGGATTTATCAGTTCACTGCCCATAATCAAGGTACCCTTCCGGTTACCCACAACACCAATAACTTCGTCTTTAACAACCCTTTCAGCCTGCTGGAATACTTCATGATTTTCATTGTGGATTAATACAGTGGCGCTACCGGTTTCATCCTCTAGTTCAATGAGTTTGTGGCTATTTTTAGTGTTACGTATGTCACTGACCATACCCACGATTTTAACCACATCATCCAGACCGGTAGCCTCTTTAATGGGGTAACTATCCTTAAGTTCTCTTTTATTAGTTAATAATTCCCTTAGTTTATGGTATCTGCTTTTGAAGTAACTGGAAAGATCTTTGATTTCTCCATTGGTGTAGGACTTACGACTGGCGTCTTTAAGTATTTGAAAATCAAAATCCTGGGGGACCAGTTTCATCTGGGCTATTTTATCCTTTTTCACATAGGTTGAGCCCAGTAAATTGTTATTGGATTGGCCTAAGTACTTATCTACCCAGTCGCCAGTGAGAACCATCATTTCCTGGGGTGAAATAGTAAGGTGTTTGATCATTGAATCCGCCAGATTTAATGAATCGTCATAATCTTTTATTTTATGGTAGGCGGATTCATCAAGAAGTATTTCCGCATCTGCAAATTTTAGTATAATATCATCAGTCATGGGGACTCCCTAGAAACAATTATTAATAAAATACATAGTAATCTGGGATTCTCGTAATTCAAGAGAATTATCTTCAGATGATTTCATTCAATTAAATTTATTAATTTATATTATCATTATCTTTGATATAAATCAACTTTTTGACTTAACTCTCTGAATTTATTCCTGAAATTTTCAAGATCATCAAATGATTTTTTAAATTTTACCTGGCCTTCCCCTGTAAAACCCTCTTTAGATAAATTAATGTATTCATAATTTGCAACCAAAACATCTTGAAGAATGATTAAAGTATTCAAAATTTCCCGTTGGAGTGGTGTACATTTTGAGGGTGGTTTTAAACCTTCATACTTAAAGAAAATGCTTTCCACGTTTTTCCTGATTTTATCAAGTTTATGATAAGCATCTTGAAAATCAAGTTTTCCTGTACTTTCTTTGTTAAAAATTTCCCTTATTAGAAGTAGTTGAATTCCAGTATCCTTTAAACAATCCTTGCTTTTTTTCAAGAACTGCTTTTTAGTCATTCCAAACATTAATATCATCCTGAACTCATGAAACTCTTTTATACAATAATGTATTGTTTTTAATTTCTAATAATGCATATGGAAATAATCATATTGAACATTGGATAACCCTAATCCATGGATATCACAAATCAAGAGGGCACTATCTTTTTTGAATATGAGTTATCGGATGTAACCTAATTTGGTTTTCAAGCCCATCAAAACATTTAATATAAATGGTTAGTTAGACTGATAAATATCAATAGTTTCCATAAGATGTTTTTATCTTTAATTGTAAATTTATAATTTAATCATAACTCATGAACTTCATCTAAAATTTATAATATTTTACATCCCTACCCTTATATCAAAATCTAATGGAACTATTAATCTAAGATCTAAATATAATCTAGAATCTAAACAAATCAATATTATATAATCAAATGAATTTTATCCACAATTTAAGGTGATATTTTGTCCAGAGCTGTTAAGATAATCTTATTCCTAATATTCTTTGCCGTATTCTTTGAGGCAGGCCTATTTGCATCCTATACCATTGTAACCCAGCAACCACCCAACCCTGCTGATTTAATTGAAATGCAGATTAACGGTGTAAGTTCTCTTCTGAATTTGGGTCCCAAAATTGCTACTCAAAAGAATTTGAATATTCTTAATGAGAATGAGGTGGTAGATGCCATGAAAGCCAAGACTGGTATTGATGGCATTAGTCTAAATAGCCTTACTGCCCAGACATACCAGGATACTGATGAAGAGACCATCAATGTCAACATCACTGCCATGGGATACAAGGACGCACAAACAGGAGGAACAGTAAAAAATTCATCCGGTGGTCAAATTGTCATTAAATCCAATGAAACTTACAGTATAACTGCTACTGCAGTGGCTACTACGAAAACAAGTGGTGTGCAGATTGATGTGAATTCCATTGTAATAACTTCCACCCGTGTACTGTACAACACATCATAAACTAATTTACTTCATGTAACTGGTGAAAACAGATGATTAAAATAGTTGGAATAGGACCCCGAAGGGAAGACATGACTTTAAGGGCTCTCAAGGCACTGGAAGAGTCAGAAGTTATAATTGGATATGGTGGTTATACTCGACAGATAAAGGACCTTCTGGATGGTAAAGAAATCATCTCCAAAGGGATGGGTCAGGAAGTTAACCGGGCAGAACTGGCCATTGATTATTCTAAAAAAGGATTTCAAGTGGCGGTTATAAGTAGTGGAGACCCCGGTGTTTATGGAATGGCCAATGTAATCCATCAAGTCATGGGAAAGTATTCAGGGGTGGAAGTGGAAGTAATCCCTGGAGTCACGGCAGTTAATTATTCTGCGGCCCTTTTAGGTGCTCCTTTACATGATTTTGCAGTTATCAGTCTCAGTGACATACTCACGCCCTTGTCTGAGATCAAAAGAAAGGTCAGTGCTGCTGCCGAGGCAGATTTCATCATTGCTTTTTACAATCCACGTAGCAAAAGAAGAACAAAACCCTTGAATGAGGCCTTAAAGATAATTCGAAATTTTCGAAATCCACAAACCCCTGTGGGGATAGTTAAAACCAGTGATGAAGGTTCTGAAGTTAGAATTGTTTCCCTGGAAGAGTTAAATGAGGAAGAGGTGGATATGAACACCACGCTACTGGTGGGTAACACCTTCACCTATGTGGATGATGGTAAAATGGTGACTCCACGTGGGTATGTTCTACCTTATTCAACTCACCCTCTTGCAATTGAATTCTACCAGAAATACTTGGCTGGAGAAGGTAATAATGGGGCAAACACTGCTTGTGAATATTATCCCTGTCACAGTCACCCTCAAAATTGTACATTCTGTTACTGTCCATTTTATCCCTGCGGAGACCCATCTACAGGGGGTCACTGGATAAAAGAGAAGAAAGTGTGGAGTTGCGATAGTTGTACTTGGATACATCAGGATGATACTGTGCAATGCATACAGGGTAAGTTACCTCAACTTATGGAAAAAGTGGAAGACCTTCAGGATAAGAAGAAGGAGCTTCTTAAATTAAGGAGAGAATGTGTTTATCTGACTAAATAAAAAGAGCTTCTCTTGATTATTGTGGGGCTTGTTTTCAAGTCATTTATCTTTGCCAATTATATTTAAAAATCACTTTATACTTAACCATAATTCTTGGTTGAATTAAAAATCAATCAATTTTAAAAATTATAATGAGTTATTATTCCATTTTCACATGGATTTGGTTTATGGTCCTGATTAGTTTACAACAGAATTTAGTTTACAAAAATAGTATTAAGATATTTTTAATGAATGATAATTAAATAAACTAATATTGGGTAAGTTCAGCAATTTTTCCCATAGTATAATGTACCAGGTCCAACATATTAACATTAGTGATATAAAATGATTCGAATAAAAAGAGCCTACCAGTCACCTGCCCAGAAGGATGGTTACCGGATTATGGTTGATCGAGTATGGCCACGTGGAGTATCTAAACAAAGGTTAAAAATGGATGCATGGCTAAAAGACATAGCTCCCAGTCATGATTTGCGCAGATGGCTGTCTCAAAATTCCCAAAAATGGGAAGAATTTAAGACTAAATACAGAGAAGAGTTACAGGATAAAGCTGAATTTTTAAACCAGATACTGGACCTGGAGAAGGAGAAAGAAACTGTCACCTTAGTCTATACCTCTGGTAATACAGAACATAATAATGCGGTTGTTCTGAAGGAAGTTCTGGATGAATTAAAGACATAAATTAAAGACATAAATTCATCAAATAATCCAGGTTAAATAAACAAAAAAAACCATATAATACTTCAAAAATAAACCAGACACATCAAAACATCTGGTTTCTACCCTTATTTTTAGAGAAATTTTAGAGAACCCTTATTTTGATATATATATATATATTTATCATTAATCTTATTAGGAAAAGTTTGCTTACACGCTCTTAAAGGGAATTAACCTTGAATAAAAAAATAGGGAAATAAGGGGAACCAGTTATAAATCTAGTTCCATTATCCCTTCAAAGACACTAACTGCATCACCTTCCATGAAGGCACCTAATTTTCCATCTTTTTCGTACACAGTTATCTGAAGGTCTCCTCCAGGGAGGTGTACAAGCACGTCTTTTTGAAGTAAACCCATCTTGTATCCTGCAATAACAGTGCTGGTGGCTCCAGTACCGCAAGCCATGGTGAAACCAGCACCCCTTTCCCAGGTTAGCATTTCCACTTCCTGTGGGCTGACCACACCCACGAAGTGCACGTTAGTCCTCTCCGGGAATGCATCGTGGTTTTCAATAAGGGGGCCCAGATGATCCAGAGCCACTCCTTCCAAGTTATCTGTGAAGATAATGGCATGGGGGTTGCCAACGCTGATTGCAGTAAGTTTCAGGGGTTCGTCATCAACCAACAACTCCTGATCAATGAATTCTTCTTCATCACAGTCCATGGGTATTTCACTGGTTTTAAAGGTTGCAATCCCCATGTTAACTCGGATGGATTTTACGATACCATTTTCAACATGTAATGTTAGTTCTTTGGTTCCTCCCAGGGTTTCCACACTCATTTTCTTCTGTTTGAGGACATCATTCTCATAGACGTATTTACCAAAGCATCTGATTCCATTACCACACATCTCTGCTTCACTACCGTCGCTGTTGAATATCCGGAAGCGGATATCTTCCCCTGCAGATGGAACTACAAATATAACTCCATCTGCACCAACTGAGAATCCTCTGGTGCAAAGTTCGGATGCAATTTCTGGCTTCTTTTCCTCAGGGATGATTTCTTCAATGGATTCATCAATGACCACATAATCGTTTCCCAGTCCATGCATTTTATGGAAGAGCAGAATTATTCTTTCACTCATTTTAACAGCCTCATGGGAATGTTCTGTTTGCTGAAAAGATCAGCGAAGGTTTCCCTTTCCCGTATGATATCAACATCACCATCACACACCATGACTTCAGCTGGCAGTGGTCTGGAGTTATAATGGCTGGCCATACTGAAAGCATAGGCTCCTGCATTCATAATGGCTAGAATATCACCTTCATGGATTTCAGGGAGTGGTCTATCTCTGGCGAAGAGGTCTCCGGATTCACAGACATTTCCGGCAACATCAATATTTTCTACAGCTTCTGCTTCTGGTTTATCCGCCACTAGAATGTGGTGGTAAGAACCGTACATGGTCGGTCTGAGAAGGGTGTTGAAACCAGCGTTAACCCCTAAAAATTTCCGGTAACTCTGTTTAACAGTGTTTACCTGGGTTAAGAGATATGATGCATCTCCCACTATGTAACGTCCTGGTTCTATGCACATGGTTGGATTATCCATGCCGTGTTCTGCGAGTTTATCCTTGTAGAGCCCCACAATTTCGCCAGCGAATTTTTCAATATCCAGTAAACCTTCTTCTGGAGTGTAAGGTATTCCCAATCCACCACCAAAATCTATGAACTCGAAGGTGACACCTGCTTCATTGTGTACTCGGCCGGCTACATCCATCAGTACCTGTACTGCCAGTTTAAATGGTTCCGGATCTAATATACCTGAACCGATGTGGGTGTGGATACCCACTGGCTGGAAACCGAGTTCATGTGCTTTTTGGTAGACCTCTACTGCTTCTTGTTCCATTATTCCAAACTTGGATAGTTCTCCCCCGGTAATGCAATGGTCGTGATGACCGGCACCTACCATGGGGTTGACCCTGAATGATATTTTACTGCCTTCTGCTCCAGGGAGTTTTGCCAGGCGTTCCAGCATAGATATGCTGTCCAGGTTCATGCGCACACCTGCATCCAGGGCGAATTGCAGTTCATCGGTGGTTACATTGTTTCCAGTGTAGAGGATCCTTTCAGGCTCGAACCCAGCTAATAATGCGGTGTAGATTTCTCCCGGTGAAACAGCATCAATACAACTTCCTTCCTGTTCTAATATTTTCATCATTGCCAGACTGGTGTTGGCCTTGGCTGCGTAGAATATTTTGAAGTCTTCATATTCATTACTGAATGCCTGGTGTACTCTCTGGTAATTGTCCCGCACTCTCATCTCATCTGTAACGTAAAGTGGTGTTCCGTATTCTTGGGCAAGTTCCAGGGCATCGGCACCACCGATTTCCAAGTTGCCTTTTTCATTGGTCTTAAAATGTAAGTTCATAAATGATCCTCCGAAAAGAAGTAAACATTAAATTTATCCATTTATATGCATATAACCCTTACCATATTACTGAAATAACAATATTATATTACTGTAATCTTAATGGATTGTATAAAAATAATCCCTGAATTATTAAAAATAAAAAAAGGAGATTATTAATTTGATAATCTTCTTAAAATTTCATCCAGACTATCAGTCACGTCGTTAATCTGTTCCTGGGTGATTACCAGTGGTGGAACGAACCTGAGTACTTTTTCTGCGGTGCAGTTCACCAGAACTCCCTGTTGGCGCATGTCATCAACCATACTGGAACACTCTATGTCCATTTCCATTCCCAGCATCATTCCCACACCACGCACGTCTTCCACCAG
>AMGN01000044.1 GCA_000309865.1 Methanobacterium sp. Maddingley MBC34
GTTTGTGATGGGAAACCACGCTGACATGCTTCTGAATCCCAGTCTGGAGTGATTGCTGGTACAATTACTTTGTCACCAACTTTGAAGTCTTGGACTTCACTACCTACTTCATCTATTATACCTACAGCTTCGTGTCCTAAAATCATGTTGTGTCGTTCACCTATTGCTCCTTCCCAAACGGTGTGCACATCAGATGTACATGGTGCTAATGCTGTTGGTCTTACAATGGCATCTCTTGGCCCACATTTTGGCCTTTCTTTTTCTATCCATCCTACTTCGCCAATTTTTAACATTGCATATCCTTTCATTTTTGTCCCTCGTTAAAATTTTTGCACGTGCTACAATTGACATAATTGATCATCATATATAAACATACCGAATAGTCTGTTTGCAATGATTAATAATTAGTATTCATAGAGAATATTCTCTTTTTTTTAATTAAAAAAAGAACGTTTTGAACTTAATTTTGAAGATAAGTTCGTTATGTAGTATTATTTTTTTAAAAAATAGTGAATTATTCTATATAATTATTAAAACATTTTATAAATCTTTTTTATGATTTTTTGAAGATTAATTAGTGGTAGAAATAAAAAATATTTCGATTATGGTAAATTAATCAAAATTCAGCCGGTTAAAACCGTGAAATTATTTCATAGAGCCACTAATCTTTAAAAAAAAATAGATGAATCAAAACAAATTTTTCCGAATCATCATGTTTACAAATTTATTTTTTGAGGCGATGAGTAACATGAAATTTAGTAGAATACCATGTTGGTAACATTACTTCTCAAGTTGGTAACATTACTTTTCAGGTTGGTAACATTGCTTTTCAGGTTGGTAACATTGCTTTTCCGTAGATTTCATTTGCAACTTCTGCTAATCCCACGTACATTGCTAATAACCCAACAATTATCCCCAAGTAGCCGCCGATTATATTTAGACTGCCGCTTCCAGTTAGTGCACCTGCTCCCAATATGAAGAACAGTAATGTTATCAATAAGAATATTGCCTGTAATCCACGACTAATTTTTAGTGTTATTATAAACATTACTGCACCCCAAATACCCCACATAAACAAATATGCTGCGAGTGATACGGGATTAGCGGCAGGTGCCAGATTTAATTGTGGTAATATAGATAATATCGCAAATGAGAACCAGAATCCTCCAAAAGCACCAAATGCGAGTGTGGCAAAAGTATTTCCATTACTGTTTTCCATTACGCCAACAATTAGGCATCCAGTTCCACCAAAAGCCAGTGTCATAGCTAATATCATACTATTTACCGGGAAAAATCCAGTATAAGTGAAACTCAGTAGAACTAAGGTTAATCCAGTGGCAACCAAGCCTAATGGAGCTGGATTTGATGGAGTATGTTCCAAAAGCTTTTTTCCATCTATGGTTATTGTTGCAGTTTCTTCTCCACTCATTTTATAGCCCCCTTATTTGATAATTTGTACTAATTTCATCAATTAAATAATCTAACGTATTTTGAAAGGATTTAGTTATCCCATTTACCTCAAAAAAGTATAAATATCCGCTTTTTTTACTCAAATTTATCACCTATCCTTTAATTCCTTTTAAATTCTTAATTTATCACCTGATTTAAAATTTTTAAGAGATTTTTCAACGTACATGTCTCACTTTTCATGTTCCAATCATTTACTAAAACGGCTGTTTTTGATTCTTATGATATGGACCCAAAAATAGAAAATTTTATAATTATTAGTTTATAAATAATATCTCTTGGGCCACAGCTGGTTTTTCTTTTTTTATCCACCTATTTTCACTATTTTTAACATTTCTAGTCCGTTTTCACCTCATTGAATTCTAACTTAATGGTATTGGTCTGTAGTGAAGTTCTGCTATATAAACATACCGAACATTCTGTTTGCAATGATTAATAATTGATATTCATAGAGAACATTCTCTACTTAAAGGTAAAAAAAATAACATTTTGAACTTTATTTTGAACATAAAATTTAATTAGTAGTTTTATATTAATTTTAATGTATGTAATTAGCCATATCATATTTAAACAGGCAGATATATATTTTATACCAGTTTAACGTGATTTTGTGGCCAATTAAAAAAATATAGAACTATTTTTGTAGTGAAATTCAAAAAAACTATTATTCCTTCTATTCAACTCAAAAAATGATTAAAAAAATTTTTTATCAACCGAATAAATACCAATATCCAATTCTTCAACTATAATATCTTCAATAGCCACACCAAATACATTGAAATGTTCAGTTTGCAGATTTACTTCCAAAACCTCTGTATTTTTCCAATGATCCATCATCAATAGAAAATCTTTATTTTCTGTGCTTGTATATACATGATAACTGACGCAACCGGGTTTTAAACGAGCATATTCAATCAGATATTGTGATTTTTCAATAATTATATCATTCTGACCAGGTTTAGCTGTAATGGTCTCCGTTATCATGATCATACACACCTACTTTTCTCATATAAAAAAAAATAATCAAATTTTATCTCCAAAAATAAAAAAAAGGATATAAATGAATTAAATGCACTAATCTACAATCTTATTAATCTATTGTAACCATTGGTTTGATTAGATCTCTAGGTTTGTCTTTCATGAGGTAGAGAGCATCTTCAACTTTTTCCAGTCCTTTGAATCTGTGGGTAATAAGTAAACCTGGGTCAAAGCGTCCTGCTTCTACAACATTCGCTAGTTGTTCCATTCGAACTCGTCCACCAGGACATAGACCACCAGTGATGGTTTTGTGAGCCATACCTGCTCCCCATGCATCACGTGGAATTGGTAAGATGTCTCCAGCACTTTTGTAATTTTGTGTACCGAAGTAGTTTATGTTGGAAATTGTTGATCCTGGTTTGGCCATTTGAATTCCCTGTGCAAAAGTTTCAGCGTTACCTCCAGCTACAACCACCGCATCAGCACCTTTTCCATCAGTTGCTTCTAATACTTGTTCTACAATGTCACCGTTTTTGTAGTTAATTATGTCAGTGGCTCCGTACGTTTTAGCTAAGTTAGCACAATCCGGACGACTTCCCACAGCGAAAAGTCTTCCGGCACCTCTTAAAGCTGCACCAGCTACAGCATTTAGACCGACAGGTCCAATTCCTATGACAACAACGTCATCCCCAATTTGGATATTGGCATTTTCAGCACCACTGAATCCTGTGGTGACCATATCGGTTAGCATAAGTGCTGCTTCATCAGACATGCCATCTGGCTGAATAGCTAGGTTTGCATCAGCATCGTTAACCATGAAGTATTCAGACATGGACCCATCTCTTATAAAGGTGAATTGATATCCTCCTAACAGACAATCAGCATGCTGGTGGAAACCGCACTGTGATGCTTTAGCACTCCAGTTAGGTGTAATTGCAGGTACTATTACTTTATCACCAGGTTTGAAGTCTGTAACTTCACTTCCAACTTCATCAACGATTCCTATTGCTTCGTGACCTAAAATACGAATGTCACCACCAAGATCTAAACCACCTTCCCATACAGTGTGAATATCTGAACTGCAAGGTGCAAGAGCTGTTGGCTTTATTATAGCATCCCTAGGTCCAGCTTTTGGTTTTTCCTTTTCAATCCATTCTATTTTATTGGGTGCAGTCATTGCTAATCCTTTCATTTTATCATCTCCATTTTAGTATTCCGAATATTTTCCCGCGGTAACAATAGAATATCCAGACATCTACTCGAGGTGATTTCTTATAATCATGTTATCACATATAAACATAGCGATTGTTCGGTTTGTAATTATTAATAATGTAAATTTATAGCGATTGTTCTCTTTGCCATATATGAAAAAACGATAAATCATAATTATATGCCAAAATAACCCGTTAAAATAATTTTTTTAACCGTAAATATGCCAATAATTCGTTTAAAATAAAAAATAAAAAATAAAAAAGTTCAGATCATTTTTAAAATGATCTTTGAACGGAACCATGCTTCTTTATGGTGTTATAGAATTCTTTCATGGTTTTCTGGAATTTTTCACCCTCAGATGCGGAAATCCACTCAAATCTGAACCTTTCTTCGTCAATTCCAAACTCAGGGAGGAGATCTTCAACAAAATTAGCTCTCCTTCGCCACTTATAATTCCCGGCATCATAGTGACAGTCTCCAAGGTGGCATCCTCCAACGAAAACACCATCAGCTCCTTCTTTAAACGCTTTAAGTACCATTGAGGGATTTATTCTTCCAGAACACATAACGCGAATAATTCTAACTCCCGGGGGGTACTGCATCCTGGAAGTTCCGGCAGTATCTGCTCCCCCATAACAACACCAGTTACAACAAAATCCAACTATTTTAAGCTCATTTTCAGACATTTTATCACCTTACTATTTTAGTAAAACGATTATTCAGTATCTATTCTTTCTCGGGACTGTAAAGCGGCGGTAGTTCTTCACTCATGCCGGCTACAAATCCAGTTTGATCCCGGTATTTTTTCTGCATTCTATGGAAGATACGGGCCACTGGAATTTCCATGGGGCACACATCTTCGCATTGACCACAGTTAATACAGCTGTAACATACATGTGACAGTCTAACTCCCTGGAAGGTTAGTGGATCCGGAGGGGTGTCTCCTGAATCTTCATAGAACTCTTTTTCCAGTTCACACTCTCGGCAGTAGCATATGGGGCATGCATCTCTACAGGCATAACATTTGATGCACCGGTTCCAGTACTCATCCCAGGCCTCCAGGGAGGGATAATTTTCTTCCAGATATTTATCCTGGAATTTCCGGGCCATTTTTATCATTACACCCTCCACTTTCTCCCGTATAGCTACGGCTTTTTCTGATGGGGCTTTAACTTCTATGTATCTGTTCTGTTTTGCTTTTTCCACCAGTTCTTTTCCTTTGGGGGTTATTATTTCTATAAATGTCCATCCGGGTTCAGTTCCCCAGTTTCCACAGGCAATATCTGCATTTCGGGGAACCATTTGTTCACATCTTTGACAGTTCACCCTCCTTCCATAGCCTTCATCTTCCAGATCATCAATTTTCAGATCTTTATGACTACCATCCTTAAGTTCAATGATGAATTTGCCCTTGTCAATCTCTTCCTTCACCACATCGGCTGGATCGATTTCGTAAAATAGTTCTATCATTTTACGGGCGGTAATAGGCAATACTGTACCTCCACAGTTGAGACCTACCTTGTAAATCTTATCACCATTAATTTGATGCCTGTTTTCCAGCTCTTTGATAGCCATTGCATCACAGGGTTTTACAGCCACCGCCAAATTAATATCTTGTAAATGTTTACTTATTAGGTCCCCAAACATGGTGGGTGCACAGTGTAAAGATCCACAGGTATCAGCTAAATCTTTGGAATCTTCAATTAAGTTTGGAATTCCATCATAGATATCTTCCCCATGGCTCAGGTTTAAAACTCCGTCAACCAGGTTGTTGTCAAGGAGGTATTGGAAAATAGAACTTACCGCACCTCCACATTCTCCTTTTTCCAGAGATTTTTCATCTTTTGCTCTGGCCAGTAAGTATTTAGGATCCATATTATCACCTTACAATTTTATTCAATTTTTCTGCAATTTTCTGGATGATAACTACATCATCTTGGGCGTCTCCTGCCACAGGAATTATTTGTTGGATTTTTTGAATGTTACCCGTGCTGTTGGTAAATGACCCGCTTTTTTCTGCCCAGCAGGCACCGGAAAGAACAACATCAGATGATAAAGTTGTGTTGTTTATGGTGGGAGACTGTGTGATTAAAAAATCGAGGTTTTTAAAGGATTCCTCTGTGTAGGACACGGGATCATCTCCCACCACATACAACAATTTCACACTTTCAACGAGGACTTTCAAATCATCTGTATCTAAAGCAGGAAGAATGTTCATAGCCCCTCTGGAGTTACAATCATCCATAACCGGGATTAGTTTAGAATTTGATTTTGAGGCAATTTGATAAAGATCATCCAATTCTTTTTTATGGTCTAACTTACCCACCACAATTGTAGAATGTTCATCCAGCTTACTTTGAATTTCAGGGTCCAGTTTATCCAGAAATTCCCTGATGGATTTAATCTGGACGTATTCATCTGCGTTTATACCGGTGGTGGTTTTCTCAGGAAAATCTGCAGCGATTATGAAAGCACCATTTTCTCGAGCCAGTATTATTCTTCGCCCCATCAATGGGTTGTCTTTCAAAATATCCCCTATTACCAGAATAAACTGGGAGTTTTCCAGATCCTCTAGAGTTCCAGTTTCAAAATCAAAGTTGGGAAAATTATGGTTATTGTAACCTATGTTTTCCACTTCCAGGGCATCAGCGAATTTCTTTAAAATTTCACATTCTTCATTGGTGCAGTTTCCAGATGCAATGATTCCAATTTCATCTCCTTTATAGGATCTTATTTTTTCAGCAGCCAGATTTAGAACTTCTTCCCAATCTGAATCCACCAAATTCCCTTTTCTTAGGAGGGGGGTTGTTAACCTGGTTTTTTCACCTAAAACTTTAAAAGATTCCCGTCCCCGCAGACAGTTTTTCCCCTCATTCACCGGATGTCTCTTGTATGGGTAGGTTCCTACCACTTTCTGGTCTTTGTTTATGAGGTTTATTCCACAACCTACACTGCAGGAAGGACAGATAGTATGGGTTAATTTCATCATTTTTTTCACCTTTACCATTCATTATTTGCAGTTTAATTATCTGGTTCGTATTTCTAATTCATATTTGAATTTAACATATTAATCGCCCTTATACCTGAATAAATTTGTTTTAATGGATAATTTATGTTAAAAAAATCTCATTAAGATTTATTTCAGTATAATCCGCAATATTAGGGTTTGATTCCTTATTAATCTGGATTTTAGTGTCTTTAGTTTCATTTAATATATTTACCATGGTTTCCATGCTTTTGTTAAGGATTAAATGGGACAGTTCATCTGTTCTTTTTTCCAGATCTTCGTTTTGATCCTCACATTGGATTAATCCCTGAATGGCAAAATTAAGAGACATTTTACCCACTGGAGATAAGGTGCATACATATTTCAAAGTTTTTCCATCTGTTTTTACATAATCAATACTCCAATTTGTGTCCCAATCCAGGCTACACTCCTTTAGATTTTTCTCCGGGCGGATCATCTTAATTTTTTCCACATAAATACTCAAATTTATTTTATTCATTTCCATTTTTTTATTGCCTCCATGAAATTAGCAATCTGTTTAAATTTAGGTAACCGAAGGGATTGAGCGATTTAAGGATATTATAGCATGTGAATTGTAATTGGATACTATTCAAGGTTTTATTTGAAATTCATTAAAATACGAAAGGTTTGAATAGTTATTGTCAGTGGTCGGATTTTTTTTCAAGTCATCTGCATTTTTCACTGTTTTTTTGTCCTTGCACCTTTTTTATGGACTATTTTTAGACTTAACTGTGTTTTTATCCCCCGTTACTCTTTCCCTTGATTTAAGGCTTTTTTAGGGCATTTACTGTTAATGTTTTTTAAAACTTTTATCCTATATAAACATAGCGAACAGTTGGTTTGTAATAATTAATCATTATAATAAAGATTAAGTATCATAAAATAACAGGTTATACAATACGACCGATAATTAACCAGATTAATATATGAACCCAAAAAACTTCGTTTCTTGCAATATTGGTTTGCAATTAAATTAACAAACATTTGGTAGCCTAAATGTTTCATTACATAAGCATAAACTGATATTATGTAAATATCTTGGAAAAAACTGATAAAAAATATCTTAAACTTAAAAAGTAAAAGTTTATTAACTCGGTTATACGGAATAATATCATATTAGATCACCTTTCGGGTTTTGATTAATGCTGCTTTGTGATCTCTATCTATATATGCACAATAGGGTTTCTAGGATTAATAATATAAAAAAATATAAAAATTAAATGAGGAATTATGGATACAAAATCTAGAATCATGGAAACAGCCTTCAAACTTTTTTTACAAAAGGGATTTGCTGATGTTTCCTTGAATGAAATAATAAGAGAATCAGACATTACTACTGGCGGATTTTACTATCACTTTGATAGTAAAGATACTCTACTTGTGGAAGTTATTAAAAGATACATATTTAACTATTTCAGTTCAGTTATAGAACAGATTAGAGATTTTGAGGGCACACCTGAAGAAAAATTCAGAACTGTGATTTTAAATATTGTAGGTGATGATTCCACCATCAATGAAACCACTCAACTGGTGGAAAGTGCTGAAAAAATAGATTACAGAGTTTTGCATTTGCTGTTGTTTGAAGGTGTCCAGAAGTATGATATAATAGCTGAACATTACACTGCATTTTATTATGATCTATTGGACTTCAATAAAGAAGTGATCAATGAAGGTATAGCTCAAGGTGTAATAAGAGATGATATTGACATCACTGAACTTGCATTGCTGGTTCAAACTGTTATGGTGGGAACAGTCATAATGTGGATAGGAATGCCTGCAATGCCAATGGAAGAAAGAATGGAAGATAATATGCATAATTTATGGAATTTCATTAAAAAATAGATTAAAAAAAATTCATAAATCTTTGTTCTCACATTCTAAATTATTAATCTACTTTTTTTATAATGAGTTCTTAAAACTCGCTTTCCACTATCTGAACTGATTTTGAGATGAGGATCATCTGAACATATACCCCAGTAATTTCATGGGTAATTTCATTTTTTTTCTTAAATGAAAAGGCCATATTTAGGAATTTTTCAATGTTATTCTACCATTTATAAGATTCCGTGGATAATAAGCGCCTTAATCATGATATTCTTTTTTATTGTCCTGTAAATTATCAAATAACACGATAAATTAACAAAATAATTCTTGTTTTAAATAAATTATAATAATTAATCATTACAAACAGAGTAATCGCTATGTTTATATAGTAGAACTCACTCACTTTTTACAAAAGTAAATGATTAAACATTGAAAATTTGAATGACAAAAAAAATGGAGTGTTGATAAAATGAAAATAGCTATTATTGGTGGAACCGGCGGACAGGGTTTAGGAATCGCAATACGTTTTGTACAGGCAGGAGAAGATGTTATAATCGGTTCAAGAACCATAGAAAAAGCCCAAGCAGCAGTAGATAAAGTCAAAGATCTCTTAGACGATGTTGGAAACTTAAAAGCTGCCGAAAATTCTGATGCTGCAGCAGAAGCAGAACTATTAGTTTTAACTGTACCATTAGCAGCCCAAAAATCAACCTTACTCTCAATCAAAGAAGGAGCAAAAGGTAAAACATTACTAGACGCTACAGGACCTTTAGAATCAGCCATTGGAGGATCCCCCATAACCTACCTGGATCTTTGGGATGGGGCAGCAGCAGAAAGATCAGCAAAAATCCTGAAAGATGCCAATGTAATCTGCGCATTTAATAACATCAGCTCAGCAGCCTTAATGAACTTCAATGAACCCATAGACTGCGATTGCCTCATTTCAGGAGACGATGCCGATTCCAAAGTTGTGGCCACTGAATTGATAGAAAAAATCCCCGGTGTAAACGTTATTGACTGCGGACCACTATCACGGGCCAAAATCATAGAAAAAATCACCCCACTCTTAATCGGACTAAACATAAGAAACAAAACCCAATTCGGAGGAATAAGAATCACCGGATTAGGCAAATAAGCCAATAGTTATTCACCTCATGGAGGTAACACAATGAAATTAGAAAACAAGGTTGTGCTGGTTACTGGAGCAAGTTCAGGAATAAGGAATGAAATCGCCAAACTCATTGCAAAAGAAGGTGCATCTGTTGTTGTGGTTGCCAAGAGGAATGAAAACCTGGAAAATCTTGTCAAACAAATAGAAACTAAAGGTGGAAAAGCCCTTGCGGTTGAAGGAGATCTTAATCCCGAAGAAAAAATGCAAACTGCCTTTAATGCGGCTATAAATAAGTTTGGGAAACTGGACATAGTCATTAACAGTGCAGGAATAGCAGACATAATCGCCCCAGTCGCGGATATTGGCGAGGGTGTTTGGGAAGTTGATCTCAAAGTTGATTTGACAGGAACTATTTAAAAAATGTAAAAAATTTAAAAAAAGTATTGTTCACTGGGCTTGATACCCTGTCTCAAAACAGGACACCCCAATGAAATTTAGCCAAAGTATCCCCATTCTTCCTCCGACGATGCCAAAAAAATCGGACAGATTATGACCATCGCTTCACTTGGGATGCTTTTCATGGCTAAACATAATATGGGGCATCTAAATCATTTTCGCTCAAATGTATCCCTTGATGCCCTATTAATTTTTTATTAGAATGCAATTAAACTTGTAAAATGTAATTTATGAGATAAATTATCAAATTTACAGTTGAATAGGGCCATTCAATCAAGACAACCTGATTCAGATACTTCACTCTATGCCCTATTCAACTTAAATAATTATCTATGTCTGATAATCGCTGATTAAAAATGGTAGTGTGTGAAAAATGGACAAAACAGCGCTACAAAAAATCTTAGAAATAGAAAAAAACGAAATTACTTGGCCAAAATGTAATTCCAATGAATTAACAGATAATCCCCAAAATGATACCATGACTGTAGGGATCATAGGATGCGGGACCATAGCCAGTGTAATCACTGATTTTGCATTGGAAGGAAAACTGGGTGTTGATCTGAAATTTTTCTATGACCAGGACATGGAAAGAGCTGAAAACCTGTCATCGAAAGTAGATGGGATAACAGTCCCCGATGTTCATGACATGTTAGATCATGTGGATCTGGTGATTGAAGCTGCGTCCCAGCAAGCAGTAGCGAAAATCATTCCCCCTATCCTTCAAAGGGGGAAGGATGTTATTATCATGAGTGTAGGTGCATTAATAGATTTAGATCTAAAAAAACAGCTGGAAAATATTGCATTGGAAAATAAATCCCAAATATACACTCCATCTGGAGCTATTGTGGGTTTAGATGGGATTAAAGCCGCTTCAATAGGCCATATCACCGAAGTGAACTTGGTAACACGGAAACCGCCAGAATCACTGGGAATTTCAATAGATGAAGAAACAGTATTATACGAGGGTAAAGCCAGTGAAGCTGTGCGTAAATTTCCCATGAACATGAATGTAGCAGCTACTTTGAGTATTGCCTGTAACATGGAAACAAATGTTAAGATCATTGCAGACCCTGAAGTCCAACACAACTGTCATGACATCCATGTGGTGGGGGATTTTGGTGAACTTAGAACCATTACCCAGAACAGAAGCTGCAGCGCAAATCCAAAAACAAGTGTTTTAGCTGCTTATTCGGCTATTAAACTCCTTAAAAGTTTAAATGAAAATTCAAGGATAGGCACCTGAACAGACGATAGACTCAGGAACATTCTAATTTAAAGAATACATTATTATTTTAACGGGATTTTATCCAGATTAATATTCCAATAACCATCAACCCTATTCCTAAAATCTGGAATCCTTTCCCATGTGTATTATAGTACCCTAAATAAACATCTAAAGCATTTATAACAAAAAGGCCAATTCCAATTATAATTAAAGTTAGTGCTGGTTTGTTGTAGTTAATTTTCATACTAAAAAGGAATTAAAATAATTATATTAAATACAATTTTTGGTATACACTGACTTTTTGAAAAAAATATAAATTGTTTATTCATTTTTATTGGCCATCTTTTTCTTCCTGATAGCCCTTGTTATTTCCCCTATACCACGACACAAATATTCCTATAAAACACAGTGCAGTGAAAACCACAAAACAAATCTGTATACTCCCCATTAGTGCGGGGTACTGGCCCGGTGTTATCTGTACTCTTCCAATAAAGAGGGCAAAGACCAGGGTAGCTATTCCAATACTCATAGTCTGACCGATGAGTCTCATGGTGCTTACTGTGGCTGAGGCTACTCCGTAGAATTTACGTTCCACTGATCCCATGATCACGTTGGTGTTGGGGGAGGAGAAGAGTCCGAATCCCAGTCCCAGTACTGCCAATCCTATGATTATGTTGATGATGGGTGTGGTGGAATTTATGAAGGTCATGGTAAACAGTGCCAGGGTGACAGTGGCCATCCCTGCGGTGGCAATGATACGGGCATCAATACGGTCCGACATTCTACCGGCAATCGGGGCAGTTATGGCCATGATTATCGGTTGGGCCACTAATATTATACCAGCGGTCTGTGGTTCCAATCCTTTGATGTACTGGAGATAGTAACTCAAAAGTAGGGTAACCGCAAAGGTCGCACTGTAGTTTATGAGGGCAGCCACACTGGAAAATGAGAAAGCTGTGTTTTTAAACAATCTAACATTGAATACTGGGCTTTTAGTCCTAAGCTCCCATCTGATAAATGCCAGGAATCCCATGATTCCCAGTATTAACATGACCCATCCATCTATTTGGGGCAGACTGGAAAATCCGTACATCACCAAAAACAGCATAAGACTGTAGAGTATGGAACCCACATAATCGAATGTTTCTCCTCTGGAGGCAGCCCATTCATCATTGAGTTTCCAGAATACAATACCCATGACCAGGAGCCCGAATGGTATCATAAGTAAAAAGAGACTTCTCCAACCAAGATACTGGGTCATGAATCCACCTAACACAGGTCCGAATGATAATCCAACGTAAACTGCTGCTACATTGATTCCTATGGCTTTTCCCCTGTGTTGGGGTGGGTAAACTGAGCTGATTATGGCCAGTCCAGTTACGAAGATCATTGCTGAACCAATACCCTGGAGTATCCGAGACGCTATTAGTGTAAATGAGGAGGGGGATATGGCACATAACAGTGATGCCACAGTGAAGAGAATTATCCCGTAAGTGAAGATCTTCTTCATACCGTGTATATCTGCCACCCTACCAAATGGAACTGCAAATATGGCAGCTGCCAGTAGGAATCCGTTGGTAACCCAGTTCAAGATAATTGCGTCTGCACCGAAATCTAGCCCAATAGTTGGTAGAGCTATGTTAACCGATGACCCCATGAAGGGTGTGAAAAAAGAAGCTATGGTTGCTGCTAAAAGTGCAGCGATTTTAATATCATTACTAACTTTAGGGGAGTTATCATTAGGGGCCATTAAATTCACCAGACCGATAAGTATTATTATTGAATTATTGATATTCTGTTAGATTTGCTTAATGAATTAAATTATAATAATTGAATTAAATGGAATACAGATGTTTAACAGATAAACGATTCATTAAATATAAAAAAATTAAAAAAAATAGGGAGGATGTGTCTGAGGTGGTCTCAGACAATGTTGTGTTTCTGTAAGAGGAGTAATTCCTCAGTAGAAACTTTTTTACCCTCTAAGAACTTTCGGTAGATTTCTTCGGCTTTCTCCTTTTCCACGGAGTTTTTCTTACGCACGATTTCATCTTCGGCATTTCGTTCCTTGGCTTTAACTTTGTCCATACCTTTGTTGGCTTTTCTTATTTTACCAAATGTGGCTTTAACCTCTTCATGGACTTTGTTTGCCTTTTCTCGGGTTTCTATGAACTTCTGATGAGCTGCATCTGCCTGGCTGCGGATTTCATCGATGTTGCGGAAGTATTCCAGCATTTTTTCGTGAGTTTCCTGTGCCTGGTCAGATAACTCCACCACTTTAGCATGGTGGGTTTCAGAAACTTCTTTATGTTTCAAAGCTTCACTCCGACTTTCTTCATCTTCCTGCATACCCTGAAGCTTTTTACGGAGATCTGTAACCTTTTTAACCAGTTCGTTTTCTTTTCGGATGTCTAAAACTCTGGTTTCAATGGTTTTTTCCAGACGTTTTATTTCATCTTCAATCTGAACTGCTTCCCTTCTTCCGGAGGTCCATTCCATTTTTTTGTAGGCTTGATGAGCTTCATCTCTGAGTTTTTTGTACTTCTTAACTTCCTGGTTAATCTGGTCCCTTTCGTCCCTGTATTTTAGGGCATTGTCCAGATTTCCTCTTATCTTGGAGTTAAGTTCATCCCGTTCCTGACGGAATACTTTAGCCTCATCATTTAGCTTGTCTCTTTGGGTTGTGAGTTCTTTAAGGGTCTTTTCAAGATCCTTTTTCTTGGATAAAAGTTCAGGGAAGCTTTCTTTAGGTTCTTCTTCAGCTTTTTTGGAAGCTTTTTTATCAGAACTTTCATCAAATATTTCCAGTAATTCTCTTAGGTCCTTATTTTCAACAATAACATCTGCTATTTCTTTTAAAACAGGTTTAGCGTTGAAGGCTATTCCTAGACCGGCTTCTTCAAGCATGGAAATATCATTGGCACCATCACCAACTGCGGCACACTCTTCGGCTGAAATTTTCTCCAGTTTCATTAGCTCCTGGAGAACTTCTTTCTTAGAGCCATCCACCAACGGACCGGTTACTTCACCAGTTAAAACACCATCTTCTTCCTGAAGTGTGTTGAAATACACGTAGTCCAGGTCAAGTTCGTCTTTCATGCGCTGGGCAATACAATCAAAACTGCCGGTTATGGTGGCTATTTTATAACCCCTCTTTTTGAGCTGTTTAACACTGTCTTTTGCCCCTTCCATAAGGGGAATTTCCAGCATTACTTTGTTGATATCTTCAACTGAGGCTCCTTTCAAGAGTGAAACTCTTTCTTTCAGGGCGGTTCCAAAATCTATTTTTCCTTCCATGGCTTGACTGGTTATTTTGGAAATTTCTTCGTTTACTCCAGTTAATTTAGCCATTTCGTCTATGACTTCACCGTCTATAAGGACGTTATCAAGATCAAATGCGATAAGTTTAATCAAAAGATCACCAATAATTACGTAAAAAGATAGAATTATAATAAATCTAATTCAGACAATCTTTCTTTCGTTTTTTCTACACCAAGTTGTGCGTCTGCGATAGTTTTTGCACCTGTACATACTACTTTTCCAGACCCGAATAGTAATAGTACTACTTTTGGTTCACCCAGTCGGTAAACCAATCCAGGGAATTGTTCTGGCTCGTATTCGGTGTTTTCCAGATCCAAGGCCACTGCCTCCAGGTTGAGAGTTTTTTCTAGGTTGGCAGAAGCAACGATATTCTGGACTTTCATTTCGTATTCATGAGGTATTTCAGGGTCTAATGTGCGCATCTTATCCACAGCAATGTGGATAGCCTTTTTAGAGTTTTCAATTGACTTGGCACCTGTGCACACCAGTTTGCCGGATCCAAATATAAGGGCGGCTGTTTTGGGTTCTTTAATTTTGTAGACTAATCCTGGGAATTGTTCAAGGTTATATTCCACACCTTCCAGTGCTGGTGCGACTTGGGGAAGGTCTAAGTCTTTTCCAATCGTTGCGGAAGTCACTATGTTCTCCACTTTGATTTCAGTTTTTGTCATCTAACATCCTCCCATGGTTACTTACTTAACCATGTGCTATTTTATTCTTTTATAAAAGGCTTTATATATATTATATAAATGACCATGAATTGGACATAAAAATAGTTAGTTTTATACTACCAATTTTTTATAAAAAGACTCATTATCTCACTTTCATCTAGATATGTTCATGACCATATATATTAGTTTCCTGATTATAGGTTTTTGAAAAGATCCATACTGAATATTATTTTGATATTTTATTCTCCCCTAAAAATTAGCCACATTACCTATAGTTGAGAATTTAATCAGATTAAATTAAATGAGTATATCCAGATTATGTGTAATCTATATTCACATTAATAAACTTATGTTCACACTAAACATATTAAAGAATATGCTGACATAGGAATAAACATCAAAACTTATTGATCTTAAGCTAATATTCAAATCATGGGGTGACTCCAATGTTTGGTCCCAAAGTGTATCAACAACAACTCGAAGAACTTGGAATTGACGGAATGGAAATAGATGTTTCCACCATAGAAACAGCCATGCAAACCCTTAATGAACTGGAAGAGTATGAAGACGTCTTGAAAAAGATGAGACACAACATTAGAATGGATATCAGGAATATTAGAAAAGAATATTTGCTGCTTTTAAAGGAATTGAATCCCTCACCAGAAGAAAACCAGGAAAAAAGTTCTCGTAAAATTCAAAAAAGAATAAAAAAAAAGAAAGCCATTTTAAAGAAAAGAAACACTAAAATAAGGTCCTATGAACTAATTGAAAACATGGTGGATAATTATTTAACCCAGATAGATGATGCCCGGATTTATATAAGAAATTCAATAGAAAGACGAGTAGGATAATTTAAATTGATTTTATTAACCATTACATTTATAGAATTATTTAGGAGTTTATAATGATAGAAGTGGAAGTTAAAGCCCGCGCACCCCAAGATCAGGGTGCATTGGAAGAAAAACTGGTTAAAATTGGTGCCCAGAGAGTTGGGGAGGAATTTCAGGAGGACGTTTATTTTAACGCACCTCATAGAGACTTTGCCCAGACTGATGAAGCCCTTAGAATAAGAAAAGTCACAAGTGGAGCTTCAGAAAAAATATTCATAACCTACAAGGGTGCCAAGATGGATGAAGTAAGTAAAACCAGGAAAGAAATTGAAGTAGGAGTGGAAGACTCTCATAAGGTTGCGGATATTTTCCAAAACCTCAGTTTCCGTCCAGTGGCAACAGTGCGAAAGAATCGAATCATTTACACCCTTAATGATCTGATTATAACCCTGGATGAAGTTCATGAAGTAGGTAATTTTGTAGAGATTGAAAAAGAAATTGAAGAAGGTAATGACACAACAGAAGCACTAGATGAGATTTTCGCCACCTATTCAAAGATAGGGATAGAATATGGTTTTGAAAGAAGATCTTATCTGGAACTGATGGGAATTCATTAAAATAATATCAAACATTCCCAGATCAGTTCTTATTATTTATCTTTACTATAATTTGTCTTTGATTATAGATTAAATCAATATTAAGATTCCTTAAACACCATTATGAAAAATTAGATGAGATTCATCAATAGTACGTTTTATTCCAAAATATCATGAAAAATGGTTTTTTTTAACATGAATATGAACATTAAAGTTTTAACCAACTGAATGCCACTTCACCGGCAACCGGAAGATGTTAGCCGGAGAAATTGAGGATAAAAACGAAAAGTTCATTTATATTTAAATAATAATGATCCAAGATAGTCTATGGATATTTTATATCTAATGATTACCCAATGAAATTCATAGTTTTCCAGGAAAATCATGTTTAAAAATTTTAAAATCCCACAGTTATGATTATTGAATTGAATTCGACATTTATTGTATATTAATATCTAAAAGAACAGGTGGTAATGTTTTGAAATATTTCGTGAGTCCCTTTAACCAGTCAGTTGATTTAAAGTTTCCGGATAATATCACTGTTTACGATACCACACTCCGAGATGGTGAACAAACACCCGGTGTCTGTCTTAGAACACCAGAAAAACTTCAAATTGCACGAAAACTCGATGAACTAAGATTACACCAGATTGAAGCAGGATTCCCTGTAGTGTCCCATGAAGAGAAACGCTCGGTAAAGGCCATTGCAGATGAAAATTTGGATGCACAGATATTAGCCCTCTGCCGTACAAAAAAAGAAGATATTGACACAGCTCTGGATTGTAATGTAGATGGAATAATCACTTTTTTAGGCACTTCCGCTCTTCACCTCAAACATAAACTCAAAGTTAGCCAGGAAGATGCTTTGAATATATGTATGAATTCAATTGAACACGCCAAGGATCATGGTCTTTTTGTAGCATTCTCGGCAGAAGACGCAACCCGTACTGATCTGGACTTTTTGAAGAATGTCTACAAGAAAGCAGAAATTTACGGTGCTGATCGGGTGCATATAGCCGATACTGTGGGAGCAATAAGCCCTCAGGGCATGGATTATCTGGTACGAGAGCTAAAAAAGGAACTTAACATAGAAATAGCTTTACACTGTCATAATGACTTTGGAATGGCCCTATCAAATTGTATTTCAGGTTTACTAGCCGGTGCCACTGCAGTTTCCACCACAGTCAACGGGATAGGCGAAAGAGCAGGCAACACATCCCTGGAGGAACTGGTGATGACACTCCTTCTAATCTACGGAGTGGACCTGAACTTCAATATTAGTGTGTTTTATGAGCTTTCCCAGATGGTGGAAGAACTTACCAACATGAAAGTTCCAGAAAACAAACCCATTGTGGGTAGAAACGTGTTCCGACACGAGTCCGGCATACACGTGGACGCAGTTATTGAAGAACCTTTAACCTATGAACCCTTCCTCCCCGAACTCATCGGCCACCAGAGACAAATTGTACTGGGCAAACACTCTGGGTGCAGAGCTGTGAAGGCCAAACTGAATGAATGCGGGATTGATGTTACCAAGGATGAATTGTGTAAAATCGTTGGAATGGTGAAAGAAAAACGGGAAGAAGGAAAATACATAAATGATAAGGTTTTCAACGACATTGTACGTTCAGTGAGAGGGCCGTTTAATTTTTAAATCCATCCTTAAATGTATGGATGTGACTGTTAAATAGAATTAATCTAAAACCGAAATAAATCAAAAATAGGTAAATTGTATTTCATATTTTACTATGCATAAATGGTGTTTTATCTATGAATATTACTGAAAAGATACTGGCCAACGCGTCTGAAGCAAAAGAAGTTCAGCCAGGAGAGATCATTGAGGCACAGGTAGATCTGGCCATGACCCATGACGGAACATCACCCCCCACCATAAACACCTTCAATAAAATCGCCGATGAGGTGTGGGACCCTGATAAAATTGTCTTAGTCTATGACCATAATTTACCAGCAAATAACATTGGCTCTGCAGAATTCCAGAGGATAACCAGAGATTTCGCTCGGAAACAGGGAATCAAAAATTTTTACGCTCACGGAGAAGGAATATGCCACCAGGTACTTCCTGAAGAGGGCTTTATTAAACCAGGTAAGGTAGTGGTGGGTGCTGATTCCCACACCTGCACCTACGGAGCTTTCGGAGCCTTTGCCACCGGTATGGGTGCCACTGATATGGCAGTGGTATATGCAACAGGAAAAACATGGTTCATGGTTCCTGGAGCATTAAAAATTGAAGTAGATGGAATTTTAACCGAAAATGTTACTGCTAAAGATCTGATTCTCCATATAATCGGCAGTATAGGTTCCTATGGTGCTACTTATAAATCTCTGGAATTTTGTGGAAACACAGTCCAGAATATGGATGTATCAGGGAGAATGACCATGTGCAACATGGCAGTGGAGTCAGGGGCCAAAAACGGGATAATGGAACCCAATCCAGCTATTTTAAAATATTTAAAAGATCGTAATGTAAGTGATTTCCAGATATTCACCTCAGATGAGGATTCTGTTTATGAAAAATCCCATTATTTCCAGGTGGATGACATGGAACCACAGGTAGCATGCCCCCATAATGTGGATAATGTGCATCCTGTTTCTAAGGTTTCTGGTGAAACTATTGACCAGGCATTTATAGGTTCCTGTACCAATGGTCGGCTGGAGGATCTGCGCATGGCTGCCCATGTACTGGAAAACGAGAAAGTTCATCCAGATGTTAGACTCATCGTGTCACCGGCTTCCCGCCGAATTTATCAATCGGCAATAGCCGAAGGAATCATAGAAACATTCCTGGAAGCAGGAGCCATCGTTATAAACCCTGGATGTGGGCCATGTTTAGGTGCCCATATGGGTGTTTTAACTGCAGGAGAGGTGTGCATCTCCACCACCAACCGTAACTTTGTTGGTCGTATGGGTGACCCCCTATCTGAGGTTTACCTGGCCAACCCGGCTGTGGTGGCTTACTCTGCCATTCACGGTGAAATAAGAAACCCCAGTGAATAAAAATGGACCCAAAAATCTTTGAAGGAATAAAACAGATCGAAAAAGAGTTAGGAACTCTTTCCAGTGCTGAAAAAATACTTTTAGCTACTGATGGCTCGGTAACTACCATCCTGGACGTGCTCAAAGGACACGTGAATATCAGAACTCTGGAACAGGAATTCAGAAAAGCGGATGAAGAAGCAGCTTCTCTCCTGAATATTAATGTAGGTGACACCATCAACTACCGTGTAGTAGTTATTGAAGGTGAGACTCCTTTGATATATGCTATTTCCATGATCCCCCTGGAACGATTAAACAATGATTTTAAGGAGGATCTTATTAAAGCAGATATTCCCATCGGTCGCATACTCCGCAAACACGACATTGAATCCCGCAGGGAGATAAAATCAGTTTCAGTTGAAGAACCAGGTCCAGAAATGGTGGAAATCTTCAAAACCAACACTCCCATGCTGAAGAGGACCTACAACATAATCCATGAGAACCAGGTGCTCATATGGCTGATGGAAACATTCCCCCATAGCCTTTTTAAAGATTAAATTTATTTTTTATTAAACTTGAAGTTAATCCATCAAAAACAGTTTGAAAAGATTAATATAAATTGAACTTGTCCGAAATGCAAATTAGATAAATGATGTCAAAATTAGATAGATGTTTATAATTCAAATATTTTGTTTATGATTTGTACGATAATGGGGTTGAATCAGTATGGGTGTGAAGTTTAAGGACATAGTATCTCCAGAGGAAATTAGATTTGAGGATCTGGATGGTAAAGTAGTGGCTCTGGATGCAGCCAATGTCATTTACCAGTTTCTTTCCAGTATACGTCAGATCGATGGTACTCCTCTCAAGGACCAGAATGGAAGAATTACTTCTCATTTTAGTGGAATACTGTACCGCACATCATCCCTTGTTGAAAAGGGAATTAAACCTATCTACGTTTTTGACGGCCAGTCCAGTGCTCTTAAAAAAGAAACCCAACAAAAACGAAGGGAAATAAAGGAAGAATCAGAACGAAAATGGAAGGAAGCCTTAGAAGAAGGACGTTTAGATGATGCCCGGAAATTTGCAGTGCGATCATCCCGCATGTCCCCTGAAATTGTGGAAGGTTCTAAAAAACTCATTAAACTCATGGGAATTCCTTATATCCAGGCTAAAGGTGAAGGGGAGGCTCAGGCGTCATATATGGTTGCACGTGGAGATGCATGGTGTGTTGCCTCTCAGGATTATGATTGTATGTTATTCGGAGCCCCCCGCATGGTTAAAAACCTGACCATCAGTGGAACTCAAAACACCCCCGAGCTCATTGAACTGGAAAAGATCCTGGGAACCCTAGATATAACCCGTGAACAACTGGTGGATCTGGCCATTATGGTGGGCACAGATTTCAACCAGGGAATTAAGGGAATTGGGGCAAAAAAGGGTTTGAAACTCATTGAAAAACATGGGGATATATTCCAAATCCTGGAAAAACTGGATATACAGCTGGATGTTGATCCCCACATCTTGCGGGACATGTTCCTCAACCACGAAGTGGACTCAGATTATGATCTCAAATGGCAGAAAGCAGACGAGCAGGGTATTGTAGATTTCCTCTGCGGAGAACATGATTTTTCTGAAAACAGAGTATTGAGTGCGGTGGATAAACTCAAAAAACTGCAAACCACCCAGAGTAGCCTGGAACAGTGGTTTTAGAGAAATAAGGACCCACCCCTATTGGGAAAATATAATAAAAATTAAGAATATTCATCAAAATAAAAATAAAAAAATCAGCGCAAATCCTAAAATGGAGGGTAATCCCCGAAAAATTCCAGGGCATACTTGCGTGCTGTTTCCACCTGAGAGGGATAAATTTTTTTCATCCTTCTTTCTACTTCATCCCTACTATTCGAGCGAGCAAATATCCTTAAAACATTGCTATAAACATCCAAAGAATCAGGTGAAGGATTGCATGGCATTTCCAAAGTGATACAAACATCATTCCGGGTAAAAAGAGTGGTTCTTATGTTCGGAGAGGCAGATCCTATAAGAACCCCTTTATCCAGTTCTATGAGTGGTGGAACCCCTTCTTTGATCCATCTCACAGGAGAGGTAAGTTTATTGTAGCTTTCTTCTTTATAGCAGTGCGCTTCCACATACATTTGGGGTTTATAATAGTTAATCAGATACAGAACTTCTTTTCCAACCTTGGATTCATAGTAAAGAGGATCAAGGGTGCTCCGGTAGAGACTCACGTCACAGTTATGGATCACCAGTTTCCCTTCATTCACATCCTCATCCCGGATCTCTTGAAGGGATTTGATAGTGCTCAAACCTTCCCTTCCATGCACTCCTCCTATGAAAAGCCGGTTAAATCCCTTTCCTTTATCTATGATTTTGAAATATGCCAAAAATCATCACCTGATAATTTCATATACGAAGGTTTTATTGAAATTTAGACTTTATTAAAATTTAGACTTTATTAAAATTT
>AMGN01000045.1 GCA_000309865.1 Methanobacterium sp. Maddingley MBC34
TAGATTAATTCACTTAGATTAATTCACTTAGATTAATTCATTAAGATAAATTCACTAAGGAAGGGTTTTTAATGGTTGAAAATAATCAGTTGAAAAACAAAATGAAGATTAAAATCGTTAAAAATGGCCCATACATTGTTTCAGGTGGGGTTCCTCTCTATGAGCAAGCAATAGTCACTGATGAAGCGGGTCACACTAAAGACTTAGTTGATGAAAAAGAATTTCCTCCACAGGATACCTATACTCTCTGTCGATGCGGAAAATCAAAGAATAAACCTTACTGTGATGGTACACATAATGATACGAATTTTGACGGCACTGAAACTGCCAGTAGAAAACCCTATATTGAAAAAGCGGAGATATTTGAAGGTCCCCAGCTCAGGTTAACCGATGCCCATGAATTTTGCGACCACTCCCGTTTCTGCATGAGATCAGGGGGGATCAGGAATTTAATCGGGAAATCAGATGATCCTGAAGCCAAACAAACTGCAATTGAAGAGGCCATGATTTGCCCCTCTGGAAGACTGGTTTTATGGGATAAAAAAACTGGTAAACCTTTTGAAAAGCAATTTGAACCATCTATTGTTTTGGTACATGATGAACAGAAGAAATGCCAGGGACCAATATGGGTGAGGGGAGGAATACCTATAGAGTCCTCTGATGGCACAATGTATGAGTCCCGTAACCGGGTTACACTCTGCCGTTGTGGTAAATCAGAGAACAAACCCTACTGTGATGGCAGTCACTGGATGAATGCAGAGCAGAAATTAAAATTCAGAAAGAAATGGGGATTGGATGATAAAAAAACAAATGAAACTCTAGAAAACAAATGAAAAACTTGAATCCTAATCCTCCAACCAAGGGGGTTTAAAAAAATCATACCAGCTTTTCAAGGTCTCTTTATCATATATATCCAATTCATCCAATATATCCCGGGCGAATTCCACAGAAGCTATGCCATTGGCGGTGATTATCCTTTTATCAGAAACAGAGGGTTGATTAACGTACAAGTTGCTGCCTTCGTATTCCCCTATTAAGCTTTTTAAGTATTCTCTACCATTGCTGGTATGTTTAACATTTTCCACGAATCCATGGTGGGCTAAAAAGACGGTGGGTCCGCAAATGGCTGCAACCGGTATCTTCAAATCAATGAATTTTTTCACCACAGGGAGGATATCCATCACCGGGTCATTTTCCCACATCTTGCCCCCGGGAAGTATCAAAATTGCCGCATCATTATATTTAATCTCCTTGAAGGTGCAATCTGGCACTATGGAAACCCCACCCATGGTGATCACAATATCCTGATTGAATCCAACAGTTTTAACCTGATAATCATTGGATTTGTTTATTTCAGCCACTACCAGGCCCGGTTCCCAGTCAGATAAACCATCAAATACCATTAAATAAGCAATTGCCATGATTAAAACCCCAATATTTGCAATTTAAGTAAATAGTTAATTATATCTTCATTATTTAAAAGTATATTTTTACTGGATAAATCTTTATAAAATCATTTATAATAATCAGAACAGGGATAGAACTTATAAGATACTTCAATTAGTCTAAATATTCATCTAACCTTACTATATTTACTTAACTTTAATTGGTGTGATTGTGAATCGTTTCTGGGGATATTTGTGTGCGATAATGGTAGCATTACTCTTTGGAGTTTGGTTCTCCTTAGATAAAATCTTACTGGGCTATTTACATCCCCTGGTACTGGGAGCAATGGTTTACCTCCTGGCAAGTGCACTGCTATTTTTAATAAGAATTTCACCCATACACGGTCTTATACTGGAAATCATTCACCGTGAAAGCAAGGTGGAAATTCATATTTCACGAAGGAATTACCTGACACTATTTTTAACAGCATTATTTGGAGATTGTATTGCTCCTGCATTGTATTTAAGTGGTTTAAACCAGATAACTGCAGTTAACGCTGCTCTTTTAACTAACGTTGAAATACTGTTCATCATTATTCTGGGTATATTTTTCTTAAAAGAGAGTGTTAAGACTAAAGATATATTGGGATTTGCTTTCCTGCTGGTAGGGGCTATATTTTTAAGCACCAACAACTTGCAGAACATAACATTTGACCAGAATGTATTGGGCAGCCTCCTGGTGGTTTCAGCATCTTTCTTTTGGGCAATGGATACAACCCTAACCAAGTTTCTAAGCAATAAAAGAGATATATTCTTCCTTACTGGCCTTAAATGTGGAATTGGCGGTTCCATACTTTTTATAATTAGCATTTTCCTTGGATTAAGTTTCACACTCCCTTTAAACATGGTCCCACTATTGCTTTTAATTGGATGGGGCTGCATGAGTTTTGCAATAATTCTAATCTACATTGCTATCCGTGAAATAGGATCCACCCGCACCGGATCTATCTTTTCCACCAGTGCCATATTTGGGGCAATAAGTGCATTTATTATTCTTGGAGAACCTTTAAATGCCACCCAAATCTTATTTGGTATTTTAATGTTTGCGGGCATACTCATCCTTTACCATAAAGGCAATAATCATCAGGCAAAGAATAAGGTTTAATCAATACTAAAAAATTTATTAAATTTAAAAATTGAATTCATAATCTAAAATGAATTTTCAAATCAAGGAATATCCGATGATATCATGTTTTCTGAGATAATTAGCAGCATTGAATCGTTTATCATGATTAATGTATCATGGGCAGTTTTTTTAGGCTGCATCCTGGAACAGATAATTGTACCCATTCCTGCCAGTTTAATAGTTTTAAGCTCCACCTTTATCATCCTGAAGGGAACCAGCTTTTCAATAGCTGCATTGGGGACTTTAATTGTGAAAATAGTGATCCCTGCTTCTTTGGGGATTACTTTAGGGTCCTTTGTTTATTATACTTTGGCCTATAAACTGGGAACACCATTCATAGAACGAACCAGCAAATACCTGGGAGTTTCTGTTGAAGATGTTAAAGATGTGGAAAAAAGGTTCAAAGAGAGTCGTTATGATGATATATTCATGTTCCTGGCCCGTTGTTTTCCAGTAATCCCCAGCATAGCCATCAACCTTTTCTGTGGTCTAATTAGATATGATCTTAAAAAATATATTATCACCACATTCATGGGTTCTGCAGTCCAGATATTGGGATGGGGATTGCTGGCATGGTTTTTTGGAAATATTTACGTGGTTTTGGAAGATAAAATATCCTATGTGGGTAATATTGTAACTGGGATTATCGTACTGGCTGTTATATGTTTTATTATTATGAAAAGACGGGAAAAGAAGAATACATGACCCTGATAAAAGATTCAATGAATGGTAAGAATTGTTTTAATATTTAATCATCACAGATAATTCAATCAATTTATTAAGTGTTCATTAGGGTGTCTGATATTAATGAAACCTGAAACTTTCCGTAAAAAGGAAATAATTGAAATAACAAAACACGCTTGTGATCTTCTGGAGATGGGATTAGAAGACAAATTTTTTAATGAAATCGAGACACTTTTAATTTCCAAGATTCCATTTGGAAAGCTAAAACCAATGGGAGAATATCTTGGAAAACGGGGCCTGAAAAGGCCTGAACTCTACTTTGATGTTTTGGATAAGTTTTTCAGGAAAAATCTTGATTACGGTTATAAAGAAGGCCTTTACAACACTGAAAAAATGAGGATGAGTGCAAAAGAAATTCAAAAATCCAGGGTATGGGGTTGGAGAGCAGGAATTGTGGGATTGGCCTTTAATGAAATGAGTCATGACCACTCTGAGGAAGTGGTGGAGAAAACCAGAGAATATATATTATTAAGCTCCCACTGGTCATCATCGGATACATTCGCAGATAAAACTTTCAACCACATGTTCAGGGAACGTTTTTCTTATATAACCTCTGTTTTGAAAGAGTGGGCCGGGGATGAAAATGATTGGATCCGCAATACAGCAGCTTTTGCTGTACACGCTCCTGTGGAGAATAAAATCATAAACAGAACTCAATTCATGGAACTCCTCATTGTGCTGGACATGGTAATGGATGATCCAGCCAAAAATGTGCAGAAAAAGGTTGCATGGACTCTAAAGGTGGTCAGCAAATATTATCCTGATGAAACCTATGATTTTCTGGAAAAATGGGTTAAAAATAATAATAAATCCACTAAATGGATAATAAAGAATAGTTTAAAGTATTTAGATGAAACAAGAAGGAAGGATTTACTTAAAAAAATAATGGATCATTGAAGAGATATATGGATCATTGAAGATTTTTTTTATTCATAGGATATAATTATGGACCTTTTTTTGTATTATTTTTATAAATCATTTGTTAACTTTTATTTATTAAACATGTAATTTGGGCTCAATTTGGGGATAATTGGTAGAAACTTTGGAATAAATATTTAAACAATCTTCATAAAACAATTGTTGTGTAAATGCTAATTGGAAAGATTCGGAAATTCAATTAATACCTTCAAGATAATTTAGGAGTGTTATGATTCAATGGATGTAATCTTACCTTAAAATTGGCCTATGGAGGGTTTAATCCCTTCATATCTCCTCCATGCATCGAAAAGAAGTTTTAAATTCATTTGTTTCCTTAATTAGATGTAAATGGTTAATGTAATATCACCTCAAAAATGTGTTTAGGGATTTGAAAATCATAACAAATCCTATATTACTTTTTTTGAGGATTTATAAATTAAAAAAATTTTAAAATCAGGAGAGGATATTGTGATTAAAGAGATCGTGAAATGGAGACCAATCATAATTGGAATTGTACTGGTGGTAACACTTTATGTGATTTCAGATTTGATTTCAGGTGTAAGTATACTGTTACCCTCATTTTTACTGGCCGGACTTGTAGTTGGATTCATAATTAATGAAAGTGAAAAAAATGGAGCTATCAATGGAGCTATTTTAGGATTAATTGGCGGATTGATCGTTAATGTCTTTTTAATAGTTTATTATTACTATTTAGGGTACGGGGATTATATAAGCAGCATACTGCTCTATTCTGTCATGAATTTAGTGCTTCAAATAGTGGTGGCAACAGTTGGAGGAGTTTTAGGATCCCTAATAAAGACAGAATCTGTTAAAAATAGGCCAGTTGAAGATTCAGTTGAGGAATAAAAAAATAAATAATTTTTCTTTTTTTTCTTTTTTTGAGTATTCTCAGCATGATTCTATCATTCCAAGTTAACTAACTAATTAAGTCAATTAACTCAGTTAAGCCATCAGTTAATAAGGGAAAATTATGAACTCATTTTTTAATGTTTTCTAACCATTCAATTGTCTCATCAGCTATGTCTTCAGAGATATCTTCGATCCAATCCTGTTCACTCCAGGTGCACACATCTTCCTCTTCAATATCCCCCACAATGTCTTCCACACGGTCCTGATCAGCATACTCTCCCACAACTGATTCACAAAAATTGAACTCTTTTTCATGATTATCGAATAGAACATCCCAGCTTCCAGAATCCCTGAGCTCCCAATACCAGTAGTAATTTTTAACTTTTTCTTCCCCGGGGTTTTGTTCGTTGAATGATTCTTCTTCCTCATAACCAACAATGAGAATTTTATCATTATCTAAATAGATATGTTTCTCCCATACATCCTTCCCGATCTGCGCCCTTTCCAGTTCTGTTTCTTCTATTCGTTCTACCAGTTTGTCTTTCCCCATCATTTCTACAACCCCCAAGAAGCTCATTTGTGAAACATTAAAGATTTCTATTATAAATTATGGTAAGAATTACACTTATTTATTATGTGTAGGTGTAATAAGGGCAATCCCTCCTTAGTATTATATCCTATTATATCCTGTTATTCAAACCTTTAAAATTTCTATTTCTCTCTTATGGTTATAAACTCCCTTAACCATTATAAAACAACGAAAAACGACTATATATTAATAATACCCATAATTTATTATATCATTAAAAGATAAAAGTATTAAAGATATTATACATTGTGGGTGTTTGAAATGAAAGTTAGCGACTTTATTGGAATGAAGGTTATAGATAGTGAAGCCCGGGAAGTGGGGAAAGTAGAAGACCTGGCTGTCACCATAAAAGAATGTTTGGTTGAACAGATATTCATAGCCACGGGATCTACTTTGAGTAAAAAGTATTTCGCTGTGAAAGAGGAAGATATAGCAGCTATAGGTGATTATGTTCAGTTAAAATTCAATGGAGAAGCACTGGAAAATAAAATAAAAGTGGATAAGCTTGATGATCTTGCTCCTAAAGAATCACGATTCAAAAATCTGGAAGGTAAAGTGGTTCTGGCCAAGGAAGGTGTGGAAATAGGTAAAATCCAGGACATGGCCATTGACCCTGAAGGATGCCTCATTCACAATGTGATCATTTCCATGGGAGGAACCTTCAACCGGAAACAGTTCCTGATCTCCAGTGATGATATTGCTGAAATTGGGGATTACATGATACTCAAACTTTCCAAAGAACAGATTGAGCAAATGGCCGTGGATTAAAACTGCCATTATTCCTTTTTTATAATAAATCTCTTATTTTTTCAATATTTCCATTTTAAAAAAAGCATTTAAAATGTGTAAGGAATTGAACATTATTGAATCATTTAATTAAAATTATTCCAGCTTATCTCTGAATAATTAACTAGTATTCATATCCCGGGCTGGTAGCTCAGGTGGGAGAGCGTTGCCTTCGCAAGGCAGAGGCCGCGGGTTCAAATCCCGCCCAGTCCATCTATTTAATGTCTAGTTTAAAGGTGGATATATCAATTAAAGATGAATATAACGCTTTAAATATAGGATACAATTCATTTAATATAGGATACAATTCATATATTCACGAAATCAAATAATTTTTATCAACATCATCTAAAATTGCATGTATTTTCCTTTTTACTTCCCCAATACTTCCCGCAGTGTTGATAATATACCAATCCTGAGCCAATTCAAGGGCTTTTTCCCTTACTTTAACCAAGTCATCTAGGTTTTCAAACATTTCTTCATCATTCCGGGAGGACATTCGCTTAAGAGACTCTTCTGGTTCCAGATCCAGGAAAAACATGTAATGGGATGTGGGAAGAATCGTGGTGAAGAACCGGTAAAGGAGTTTGGCCATGGGAAGGGGCAGATATGCCACTCCCATTAAATAACGAACCATAATAATGTTATCTGCTTTACCATTATATTTTTTAACTGAACTGATAACATCCAGGGCATAATAAACCGATGCTTTGATTTTATTGATCTTTCCCCTGCCAAGCAGGGCTTTTTTTGCTTTCAGGCCGTAAGAGTTGTCAAAAGAAGGATGTTCCCGGAGAATAACACTTTCACCCATGGAAATGTATTTTTCTTGTATTAGTTTAGCCTGGGTACTCTTTCCAGACCCGTCAAGACCATCAATGATAATAAAGCGCATGTTATCTCCATAAATTATAAAATGTTATATGGTCATTAAAATATAGGTTACAACCGCTGAAAAACAGGCTGTGAGGTTATCCAGACCTTTGGGGGTCACGGCTTCAAATATAGTGGCTACCAGTGCCACACTCACAATTACCAGTGGTTGAATGGGCATAGCATAGTAAACTAAAACTATCCCTATGGTGCATATGAGTACTAAAAACATGGTAATGGAACCTTCCAAACTTTTAGTGTCTCCTGTAAGATTATATTTTATCTTACCGTACTTCATACCAACCAACGATGCCATTCCATCTCCATAAGACATTGCAGCTATACCCACTGCAATAATCCAGGGCTGGTCAAAGAAAATGAGTGCCAGAATAGTCCAGGAGATGGCGTAGTAAACCAGGCCCAGACCGTGACCCGATCCTGATATTTTATCTTTTATTTTCAGTGGAGAATGGGGGCTTATAAGAAAAGTTAAGATAATAAATGGGGCAGCTGCCAGAAAAGCCATTACCCATCGAGATTGAAAGAGGGGCAATATGAATAAAACGTTCCCCACCATGATATGCAGGAACTTTCGACTGAAATTGGGATGCTTTTTAAGCACTTTCTCTGAAATCACCAGTAAAAGTATTACATATGCGTAGACCAGTACTAGGCCCATAATATCTCCATTATCCATGAATCTTAGTACTTCATCCACATATAAGTGAATTTGGATTTTTAATTATTGATCATGGTAGTATTTGGATTAACTAACTGCAAGAATTAACCCTTGTACTTAACTTGGAATTAGAAAATTGGGAATGAGATTCTTTAGTGCCGAACTCGAAATTAAGGGGGTATGTGCCAAAGTTTATTAGTTATTTTAAGGATATGAAAAGCTATGTACATCTGTTTAGAGGGAATTGATGGCTCAGGAAAATCCACACAACTGGAACGTCTGGGCAAATGGCTTGAAGACTGTGGTTTTAGCGTAACACTCATCAGAGAACCCACGGACTCCCCAGTGGGTCAGCTTATCCGTAAAATGCTCCAAGACCCCCGGGCTCAGGATGAAGGATTCCAGAGGACATTGGCGCTTTTATTTGCTGCGGATCGAACTCTTCTCATGGATAATATTCGTAAAGAAGAGGAAATGAACCAGATTGTACTCAGTGACCGTTCATTCTACTCCAGTCTGGCTTACCAGAACGGTGAAGAATGGATAGCACAGATAAATCAACATGCCCTGGAACCGGACCTGGTGATACTTCTGGATCTGGAAATTGAAACTGCACTAACCAGATGTGCAGGTACAGATAGTTTTGAAGAGGCGAATTTTCTGGAAAGTGTTCGTCAAAGATACCTTAAACTGGCCCAACAACATGGTTTTATGGTGGTTAATGCGGGAAACGGTGTGAACAAAGTTCACAGTGATATAAAACGTATAGTGGCCCCTAAATTGGGTATGTGTATTTAATATTGATTTACTAGATAAAAACTCAGGAATAAGTAATTATTTCTCAATCAAAATTTTTTCAATTAAAATTCAACATCAAACATAAAAAAATAAAACATAACGAAGCATCCTTAAATTAATTAAGGATGGTAATCAATCTTTTTCAAGTTCTTTTATGCGCTGGTTGAGGGCTTTGACAATGTGATCTTGGGCATCTTCCAGATTTTTTTTCTTCCCATATAGCAAAGGACCGTCATCGGTGTTTTTAAGTTCCAGATTGAATTTGGTTATAACTTCTGCCATTATTCCTTCAGTAATTCCCGGTGGAATTCTCATTTCATACATCATTTCTTCTTCCATGGTATCACCTCAAATATTCTAATAATAAATGTTAAAATTATCTAATTTTACCAGACACAATTTAATTGAACTTACAATTCTATCTTTAACTTATTATGTGTCTGTTAAGAATATCAAGTTCCTTGATTAAGTACAGATCTAATTCTTAAGAAACTCCCTTACAGGTTCCAAAATATTAATCAAACACTCAGAAACCCCATTTTTCAGATCCAGAGGATGTAACTCTCCATTGCCGTACATCTGCACCAGTTCATCCTGAGTTAATTCCAGATTTCCTCCAAACTTATCCTGCCTCTTTATAAGCAGGGTATCCCTTTCACTGAATATAAAGTGATGTGCTATTTCCAGAACCGGATTTCCCTCAATTTTACCCGCAGGACAGTAACTCTTTTTGATCTTTTCGGTGATTGCCGCAGGTTCATCATCAATGGCTATGAAGTTCTCTTTACTGGAGGACATTTTATCCGAGCCATCGGTACCGTGCAGGAGGGGTGTGTGAATGCACACCGGGGACTGGAATCCTAATTTTGGTAGATTGTCCCTGGCCAGCATATGGATTTTCCGTTGCTCCATACCACCCACTGCCATGTCCACCTCTAGAAACAGCATATCCACTACCTGCATCAAGGGGTAGATGACCTCTGCCACCTGATGATCCTCAGCATCTCTGGTTATCTGGGCCATACTCCTCCTGGCCCGGGTCAGGGTAGTGGAGAGGGCTAACTGGTAAACTTTCATGGTGTAATCTTCCTGAGTCTGGAAACTACTGCCTAAAATAAATTCTGTGTCCTTAGAGAGTCCTAAAGCTCGGAAACAACGTTTGTTATATTCAGAAATCTCTTTGATTTCTTCTAAACTCCCTTTACCATTGAGGTAGGCATGAAGGTCTGCCAGGAGAATCTTTATCTTGAAACCTGCCTTCTGCAGGTCAATCATCTTCTTCACAGTTATGGCATGTCCCAGATGCACCTTTCCAGATGGTTCATACCCGATGTAGGCAGTTTTTTTGTCTTTTTCCAGTATAACTTTGAGTTCCTCTGGAGTTACCACTTCCAGGGTGCCTTGCTCTATAGTTTTCATTGTAGAATCTGTGTCCATTGTAGTCACCATCATGGGTTGTATCACAGTGATTTTATTTATAAATTTAATTCTAAATTTGAATTTAATTAATTTGATGGTATTTCTGATATTCATCTGAGATTTAATCTAATCCTGATTATTCTAACTCAGGTTATTTTGGATAGATTTTCCTTTGGATAAATTTTCAGATATTTTATCAGATTTTATCAATTAATCATAACTTTACCATATATTCTATTTTTTAGGGGGAATAATGTAGATTTTTCCCTTAATTTCAATTACTTCCACCTCTTCCCCTATATTTATATCTGCTAATTCACTCAGCAGATCCATATCAATGGGTTGGTATGTTTCAGGGTTGAGTAACTGTATTTCAGTTGGAGTTTTGGAAGTAACTGTGGTGATCTTCACGTCTTCCTTACCTGCCACTTTTTCCAGATTAGAATATTCCCGCCATGATATGGATATGTTTTCCAGTGTCTCCAGATCCATGATAACGATCTTACGGCCGTTTATATCAATTATCTGCCCTACATGATCTTCGTGGGTTATGAAGTCTCCCTTCTGGAATATGGGAAGTCGTAGGGATATCCATATTCGATAAAGGTCCTTACCAGCGGATTTATCCCGGCCCATGAGTCGGGGTGATTCCCCCAGCATTCCACCCATCTGTTCTTTTAAGACATTTGAAATCTTACGAGCAGATTTATAAGAGCCAAAATAGTAGTCCACACCCTCTTTAATTACTATCCTTTGTGAAAGGTAAGCCATGCGGTTTTTTTTGGATAATTTGTCCAGCAAACGTTTTATTATATCATCCGCCGCCTGAATTTCTTCAGCTTCAAGAGGCCGTGTATCCGCTCTTAACTGTAGAACTGCTTCATAGTAACCTGAAGCGTACTTACTGCATTCTGGGCAGGCATTACGGTTAATTTTAACGTTTACCTTAAACTCCTTTCTAACCGGTATTCCTAAAACCTTGCCACTGGCAGTTATCATCATTTCCAGAATGGAACCTTTTTGATTAATGAGATCTATTTCCAGAGCCACATCTTCTGCATCTTCATCCGGCACAGACTCCTGAGCTATGGTCTGTGCGATGAAATCTTCTTCAGAAATCGTTGTTTCCATCCATTTATCACCCACATGGATAGAGGAACAGTGGGCACAAGATTCCACCTCTAATTCAGAGGGAATAGTGATCAATTTATTACTAGCAGCAAAACAGGAATGGCAGCGGCCCTTGAATAGTTCTTTGTCTTCTTTACCGCATTCAATACAGAACATAGTATCTAATCTTGTTATTTAATAATTTTCCAATAAAATTTTTCCAAGTTTAAAAAAGTAATAGAATAAAAAAAGGGAATTTAAAGGGTCTTTAAAGGTGCCTTAGCTCCGCATGCCTCACATTTAAGGAGGAAGATGCGGTCTTCCCGTATTATTCTGGTATCTGGCCGGTTGCACTCATGGCACATGATGAAACGTTGTACGTAGTCTTCCATCCGTTCGTTAATCAGGTAATGGGTGAATTTTCCCTGCATTATAGCTCGGTTTCCTTCCAGGTTTCCAGCAGTACCTAATTCCCTTAACAGAAATTTAAGGATGTGTTGTGGGTCCCGGTTCATGGCATCGGCTATTTCTCCGAAGTTCTGAATGATGGTTCTGTTTCCCTGGATTATTGAGTAGGCCTTGGGTACTGAGAACCTTTTGGTCTCTAGTGCCTGTGGTGGTAATTGTTCAATGGCTCGGTCCAGTAATTCTTCATAATCGCTCATATTTAATACCTCCTTCAACTAAAATTCGTATAAAACTGGTTAAATTGAATTTAACTTAAATAAAGAAAAATTTAAGATAATTCCAGATCAGGCAACCCTTAGGTAACCCTGCTGGGGTTCATAAATGATTCCTTTTCGTTTCAACTGGCGGATCAGGTCTTCTACCTTTTCTTCGCTCATATTATATCTATCTCGCATTTCAGTTATAAGTATATTGGTGGGTGCTCGTCCGCCATACTCTTCTTCCAGTTCTTTTATAATTTCCTGAACCACCCTGATTTTATCCCGATCAGATTTGGGTGTACGTCCTTCAACCTTATCAATATCCACTTTACCAGTTTCTGGATCGTATCCAACCTGTTTTAGACAATTTTCCTGGAGTGAAACGGCTCGCTTAGCATCTTCACGTGTTACTTCAACTCCTAATCTAATTTTAGAGCTTGCTTCGGATAATCGAACCAGAGCTTCCAGTTGTCTGGCGGTTATGGGGACTGGTGAGTCTTCATCTGCGGATCCACCACGCATACCAACATAGAACTCTCGAAGTACATCCATGGCTTCATTGGTTAAGTGGGGGTGGACTTGTCGCCGGGCATAGGCAATGTATTTCCTTAATAGTTCTGGTTCGATATCATAGGGTACGGCAGTATCCCGGTGTGTGTTAAGAATATGAGTGGCCAGTGCGCTGTCTCTTTCAATATCTGGCTTATCTTCAACCACAAATGTAAGATCAAAACGTGATAAAATTGTTGAAGGAAGATTAATTTGTTCTGCTATGGATTTATAACGATCAAAACGTCCGAATTTGGGGTTTGCGGCTGCTAAAACTGAACAACGTGAGTTTAAAGTGGCCATAATTCCGGCTTTAGCTATACTGATAGTCTGCTGTTCCAGGGCCTCGTGGATAGCGGATCGGTCTTCAGGTCGCATCTTGTCCAGTTCGTCAACACAGACATTACCTTTATCCCCCAGGACCAGTGCACCTGCTTCTAAGGACCAACCACCGAACTCGTCTCTTACAGCCGCAGCAGTCAAACCTACTCCACTGGTACCTTTTCCACTGGTGTAAATACCCCTTGGTGCCAGTTTAGAGACGTATTTGAGCATCTGGGACTTACCAATACCGGGGTCCCCCACAATGAGTATGTGGATGTCTCCTCTGATTCGGGTTTTATCATCCAACTCTTTGGCTGAACCACCGAATAATTGTAGTGCTATTGCTTCTTTAACTTCTCTATATCCCTTAATAGATGGTGCGGTGGAATTGATTATTTTATTGTAAACATCAGGGTCGGCAGCCAGTTCCTTTATCTTTTCTTCATCTTCGGGGCTGATGTCTAATTCTTCAAACTCCTGTTCCAGGGCACTGATGTAGTTACCATAGATATAATTGTGAAAACGTTTTGTTTTTTCATCACGGACTGTTTTCATGGTTCCAGTGATTCTTATCACATCTCCCGGAGTCACAGTGTCCACCAGATCATCTTCCAGTATAACGTTGATCTGGCGGGGTTGTTCACCTCCAGAGAGGTTTTCCAGGGGTTCTTGAACCTTGGTGTTCTGAGTATCCAGGAATTCGGATTCTTCCTGGAGTATTCGGAAGGATCGACCTCCACATTCCTGACAGAGGGCTGGTTCAGTGACCATATTACTTTTTTGCTGTACTTCATGGAGCCGCATACAGCTACGGCACTCAAAAATGGCCTTTTGAATTCGAGGGCGAATTTCATCAGTCTTACGTACGATTCCATCTACTGCCACGAACTTACCAATGTATTTACTCCTTAAATAGCGTAGAGGAATATTATTACGTACATTCTCGAAGCGAATATTCAATTCAGCGTTTTTTCTGAGGGGGTCAATGTTTTGAACGGCCTTTGAAGCTGCTTTGATTACTTCATCTGGTTTTTCAATTAGCAGATCTGCTAGGTCTGGGTCGAACATCTCTAGTTCTACATAGTCAACTAGCACTGATCTATCTTCGGGATATTTTTCCAGAGCTTCGTAAACAGTGTCTTTATATTTTGTACTAAAGAACTCCTCGAACTTGGCCACAGGATTTTTAGTTTTGTCAGTTGTAGTCTCGGCTGAAGTTTCCATCGTCTAACTATAATATCTTCTATTATAAAAAAATTCTCATGAAAACTAAAAATATTATAAAAGCCCATATGGGCTTTAAACCTTTTAAAAATCAATTTAATTGATTCATAATTTTCATAAGTTATTTTAAATCTGTTAAATATCTGTTTTTAATAATTGGATAAATTTTGGGGACTAAAAATTAGTAATAATTTATTAGGGTAATATTAATAATGGGGGGTGGTGGGGGTAGGTTATAATTTTAATTATATTAAGGAGTTGTTTAGATATTATTGTAAAAGAATAGATGAAGACTTGTTGTATTATAGTTTCATTTTCTTAAATTTAACGAAAACACATAGAATACAGTCAAAATCAGGTGCAAATCAATGAAAAGATCAAGGTTAAGAATGTTCAAGGCTACTTCCATGACTATTTCGGTCATGGGGGTGTTGATGATAGTGGCTACAGTGGCTATATTAGCCTACCTTGGATTCCAATCAATTTCATCTTTCATATCTGCAGATGCCAGTTCCAATAATGCCAATGAACAATTAGCAGCATTGCAATCTGAATATTCTAGTTTAAAGACTCAATATGATAATTTGAAGGTTCAGGTGCAAGCTACCAGCGATACTCAGTTAAAGGCAGATTATAATGATGCGGAATTGGAGTTGGTTAAAACTCAATCTGCTATTAATGATGTTTCTAGCGCTATTTCAGTGGGTAAACCCTCTGATGAGGTAAATGCAAGGATTCAAACAGCCCAAACGCAACTGCAAAAGGCTAAATCGAGTTTGGCAACCATGAGATCAGAGATGTGAAAAGAAATAAAAAGTCAATATTGGAACTTTATCCTTCTATTTTTTTATCCCTCTATTTTAGATTTTAATTCGTTATTCAACTTTTCTTTATTTCTCTTTATTGTTTTGAATTAATAATCGAAGCATTGATACTAGTTAATTATGTTTCCCTGCCCTTCTAAAACCTCTGCCCACCACGTACATTTCTCCACTTTTTTTACGGGAAGAAGGCGGTTTGGTGGTTTTAACAGTTTGAAACTTTGTTTTAACTTCTGCCAGGAGTTCTGGATATCCTTCACCTTGGAAAACTTTCATAATTATGTTACCTTTATATTTCAGGATAGTGTCACTAATCTGCAGTACAGTAAGTGCTAGATCTGTGCATCTGAGCTGATCCAGATCCTTAATGCCGGATAGTTTGGGGGCAGCATCGGATATGATCACCTGGGCCTTACCCTGCAGTGTGCGTTTAATTTCATCAAGAGTCTCTTCATGGGTGAAATCTCCCTTGATACTCCAGAAATTTTCCTCAGGAAATGATTTCATCCGGTTAAGATCAACCGCAACCACTAAACCATCTTCACCCACAGCTTCCAGGGCTACCTGGGACCATCCGCCTGGAGCAGCCCCTAGATCAATCACAGAATCTCCTTTTTTTATTATCTTGTATTTACGATTTAATTGCAGTAGTTTGAAGGAAGCCCTGGAACGATAATCCTGTTTTTTAGCTTTTTTATAGTATTCTTCGTTCTTCCTTTCTTTATTCCATTGACTCATTTATTCTCTTTCTCCTTAAAATTAAGTGCTTTGCAGATTGGATCTCCAATTTTAACTATTTTAGCGTCTAGCTTACCATCTTCCAATTCTATGAGCATCACTGATGGGTCTGATAGCCGGGGCACAGTGGGGCTCCCAGGGTTAAGCAGTAACATGTCTGGTAACTCTTTGATGAATGACCAGTGGGTGTGACCGGTGATGAGAACTTCCACTCCCATTTCCAAACCAATATAATGTAACTGTTGAGTATCTCCCCTTGGATAAACCTCACCATGGGTTAAACCGATTTTTATACCATTTAAATTTAATTTTTTTCTTTTTGGTAGGTTTAAACCTCTATAACGGTCCATGTTGCCCTGAACGCAGATGGTGGGTGCTATTTTTTCCAGTTGATCTTTAATCTCAAGTGAAACCAGATCTCCTGCATGTAATATAAGATCTACATCTTTAAAAACTTCGAAAACTATCTCAGGGATATGATCTGTTCTTTCAGGAATATGTGTGTCAGAAATAACACCTATTAACATTTCCATCTCCTTCGTAATGATTTTTTGATGAGTTTGGCGGTAAACTATGAAATTATACTAAAACATATGAAATAATAATTATTCGGGGATACTTATTTTTCAGATCGGAGTGTTTCTGTTGATATCTACTATTATTGATAAGATAGTATCATAACACAATTAATATCAATTCTAGTATCATTTGAATAATTATATCATTATTATGTGATCATGGGTAATTAACTCCACTTACAAATTATATTAATATAATAATCTACCATAATCAACCATATTATTATAATCTATACACAATTATATTGGAATATAAGAAATTTATAGGTGGCAATACATTAATAATTATTATTAATAGTTTAACAATTATTATTTAAGTGATTTTCATGCACGAAGTTATAGTATGCGAAAAACCAAAGGCATCAGAGAAGATAGCTGCAGCCATACCAGGCAAAGCGGTAAAAAAGAGTTATAAAAAGGTACCTTACTATGAAATAGATGAAGGTGGGAAGAAAACTACAGTGCTTTCTGCTGTAGGGCATTTATACTCTTTATCTCCCCTGAAAAAGGAAAAAGGACGTATGTTTGAGGTGGGATGGGTCCCACTCTATGAGAAGGATAAAAGCAAGAAGTACGTTAAAAACTATATAGATGCCATTAAAAAATTCTCCAAAAACGCGGACCGGTTTATTCATGCTTGCGATTACGATATTGAAGGTACACTAATTGGTTTTAATGCGTTGAAGTATGCCTGTGGTGAGAAAAGTCTTGATAATGCCGTGCGTATGAAGTTTTCCACCCTTACCAAAGAAGACCTGTTGAAGGCTTACAATGAACCAATTGACCTGGATTTCAATCAGGTTGACAGTGGAGAAGCAAGACATGTTCTGGATTTCATCTTTGGGGTGAACATATCCAAACACCTCACTGATTCAGTGATGAAAGCCACCAGTCGCTACATACAGCTTTCTGCAGGTAGAGTGCAAACCCCAACACTGGCTATTCTGGTTGAAAGGGAAAAAGAAATTCAGAGCTTCATCCCAGAACCTTATTGGCTCATCAAAGCCAAAATTGAAGGAGACATAATTGCAGATCATAAAAAGGGAAAAATCTTCGATAAAAAAGTTCAAAAGGAAATCCTCTCTGATTGTGAAGGTAAAGATGCTTTGGTAAGTAAAATAAGTGTTAAAGAAACCCCACAATTACCTCCAGTACCATTTGATCTGGGTTCCCTGCAGTCTGAGGCCTACGGTGTATTTGGGTTTAGCCCTAAGAAAACTCAGTCCATTGCTCAGAATTTGTATTCTGAAGGTTACACTTCTTATCCACGTACTTCTTCCCAGAAATTACCTCCAAGTATTGGGTATAAAAAGATCCTAGGGCAGCTGAAAAAGAATGCAGCATTCAGGAAACAGGTTGAAAAACTCCCTGAACCCATTAAACCTCGTGAAGGTAAAAAAACCGATGAAGCTCACCCTGCCATCCACCCCACCGGTCTGATTCCCAAAGGACTGGGGAGGGATTATCAAAAACTTTACGAGCTCATTGTATACCGTTTCATCAGTGTTTTCGGTGAAAATGGTCTCCTGGAAACCATGAAAACCCAACTGGATATTGGAGGCCAAGAATTCGCCTTCAGCAGGAAGAGAATGGCAAAAATGGGTTGGAGAGAACACTATCCCTACCGTAAAGTGGAAAACGATGAGTTTCCCGCACTTAAAGAGGGGGATCGTTTGGATGCCCAAGTATACTCTGAAGAAAAAGAGACAAAACCTCCTGCCAGGTACAACCAGGCTTCACTTATCCGAGAACTAGAAAAAAGGGGACTCGGAACCAAATCTACTCGTGCTAACATAATATCTATCCTATATGATCGGAAATATGTTGAAGGTAAAAAGATATCAGTCAACCAACTGGGTGAACGCCTCATTGATACATTGAAAAAATATTCCCAGAAAATAACTAGTGAAGAGTTAACCAGAGAATTTGAAACCAAGCTAGAGGGTATAATGCAGGCTGAAGTTAAAAAGGATGAGATAATAACCGAAGCTAAAGAGGAAGTAAGTTCCATACTGGATGATATTGACGTAAACAAGATGAAAATTGGGCAGGAACTTTACGCAGCCTACAGGGAAAGTATGATTGTGGGCAAATGTAAGTGTGGTGGTAACCTTATCATGATTAATTCAGCTAAAGGTGGCAGTTTTGTGGGTTGTACTTCTTATCCTGATTGTAAATCAACATACTCCATGCCCAGAGGTGCTACAGTTCTCAAAACCAAATGTGAGGTATGTGGACTGCCAATGATATCATTTGGAAAACCCAGACAGAGGGCCTGCATGGATCCTAAATGTGGACGTGAAGGTGAAGAACCTCTAAAGAATGAGGTGGTTGGTATCTGTCCAGATTGTGGAAAAGAACTTATAAAAAGAAGGGGCAGATACGGTGAATTTGTAGGATGCAGTGGTTTCCCCAGATGCAGATACACCCGTTCACTGGAAGAAAAACAGGAACAATCAGATCAAACGTCTGAAAAAACCTAAGATTTTTTTTTATCCCTATTTTTTCATTCTTTTTTCATTCTCCATTCTTTTTTATCAATTTTCCTTAATTCTTTTAAATAATAATAAATATTCACTGTAATTATTTAATTTTAGTTATTAATCCATTAAGATGGATTTTTTTCATTTTCACGGGGTTCATCATCAAATATGAAAATATCGTCAATTTTAGCTTTTAAAACCACAGCTATATCATGAGCTAATTTCAAAGAAGGATTATATTTTCCCTTCTCCAGAAAAACAATGGTTTCTCGTCTGACCCCTACTTTTTCAGCTAGTTGGGCTTGAGTAAGGTTATGGCGAGCTCTATATTCTTTTATTTTGGTTTTCATTCCACATCGCCTGGGATTAATCTGAATTAATCTAATGTACCATTACGGCTTAATCTATGTCTCCTTTACGGTTTAAAATTGTATTGGCGATTAACATGGTAGAGGTCATTACAAAGATGGTAACACCCATTAATTCAATGGGGTTATGTATATTCTGCGCCCAGTACATATTTATTACCAGGAAAGAGATGAACATTAGGGTTATATACCATGAATATGTCGTAGCGAATGTTCCTATCTTTCTTAAACGTTCATCCTGGGCTTTTTTATCCATTCCAACGTAGATGAAAAAATTGGTTAAATAAGCAGTTGCGCCCAACAGAATGATAACAACCAATAAATCACTCATGGTTTTGGTAACCATCATGATTAACCCAGAAAGCATTAAAGCAGCAGATCCAAGCCATATACTTATATTTTGCACGTTATAATTTTTACTTTCATTAAGATTAGGATGTTTACCTTTATTTTCTTCTTTTTTGCCTATTTTATTGAAAATTGGAACCAAAAATAGGAGGAAAAATGCAAAAAACACGTAATAAATCTGATTTTCAAATATATATCCTAAAAATCCTAAAATACCAAGTATTCCCCAGAAATAGTTGAATTCTATTTTCATTCTTTTTCACCTCATTTTTTTTATTTAATATTTCATTCATGGATGTTGTTTATTTGCAACATTATGTTATCTATTTAAAACAAAATGTTAGATTTTTACAACATTATGTTTGATTGATCTAACATTATACTATTTAAATCTTGGGGTCAGTAATTAAATCAATAAGATTATTTGATCATTGGCTGACAGGGAAACAATAATCATTAACGCGATTTATACTCTTTAAAATCGTTAAAACTACATGTAATATTATAAAAAATCCAACAACAATAGCCGATATGTATTAATATATAAATTGCCCTTTGAAACTGTGGAAGAGTATTTTAATACTTAAACTGTCTGGGATTTATAGTGGTGTAATACAAAAATCGTTTCAAAACTTATACTTTAAATAGTAAAAACAGCCCAATATAAGATTAATAGACAAACACGTTTACAAATCATTCAGGAGTTTACAAATCAGGTCAATGGGGAATAAATAATATGGAATCAAAGAACATATTAAACAAATTAAAACCAATCATAATAATCCTGCTTCTATTTTCTATAGTATTCTTCCTCCGGGCGGAGGCATCTGGCATCCCTGGAGTGCCAGACCAGATGAAAACTTATTTCCAGGAGGAAAATGGTCTTCCTTACTTCAGTGAGATGGACTCATACTATAACTACCGTTTAACTAATAATTTTATAAATCACGGTTATCTTGGAGATACTATTAATAACGGCACTGATTGGGATTTGCATTCCTACTTCCCACCTGGAAAATCCGCAGAATACCCTCCCTTACTCAGCTGGATCACGGCGTTCTTCTATACAATAGCTAATTTATTCGGTGAATTCCCATTATTGGTGGTCAGTTTCTGGACATCTGCAATTATAGCTTCACTCTGTGTTATACCTGCCTATTTCTTTATCAGAGACCTTACCAACGATTATGGGGGTATAGCTGCAGGTATACTTGTGGGAACGTCCACATTCTATTTTTCCCACACATTTGCTGGTTTCTTTGACACTGACATGTTCGCCATGCTCCTACCACTTCTGGTGATATGGTTCTTCAGTGTAAGTATCACTGCAACTGAAAGCAGAAAAAAACTGTTATTTGCTGTTTATTCTGGGATTTCAATGCTCGTATTTTCCCTGGCTTGGCAGGGATGGTGGTTAACATTTTATTTAGTGATTTTTGTTGCTATACTCTACCTGCTTATTTCCAAGTACCTCTTTAAAATGGAGACCTTCAAATCATGGAAAGGATACTCCAGCAAGAAACAATGGTTAATGGAACAGCCAATAATTCTTCCACTGCTTATATTTGTGGTTTTAAGTTCAGTGCTTATGATCATAGCATGGGGAGGTTCATTTTTCTCAAGTTTAATGGAACCATTAAGTTCTCTCCAGCTTCAATCAGCTACACAGTCCTCTGCATATCCGAATGTATTCATATCTGTAGGTGAGCTGCAGATCCCAAGTGCAGGCACAGTGGTGGCGGATGTGGGTGGAATATTCCCATTTGCTTTTGGAATACTGGGACTTTTGATGATCTTCTGGAATTTGAGGATCAAAAAAGCCAAAGGAAAAGAAGCTAAAAAGAAAGGAAAAAACAAACCCCCTAAAAAGGATAGAAAACCAAGACGGGGACAAAAATCCAGAAGAAGTGAAGAACCAAAAGTGGTCAAATCCAAACAAGAGGAATCTCAAGGTAATATACCACCTGAAAGAGGTAATTATCTGTATTATGCTATATTGTTCTCAGTATGGATTTTAATCACAGCTGTCGCATTTACTAAAGGTGTAAGGTTTGTGGAATTATTTTCACTCCCAATAGCACTTTGTGCAGGAATATTTGTGGGATTCCTTGCTGATTATCTGAAAACCCAGATAGAAAGACCATTATATCAGTACATTGCAATGGCTTTAGTACTGGTCCTGGTTTCTTATGGTCCAGTAAGTTCTGCTAATGCAATTTCTAACTCGGTAGTTCCAGGGACTGATGATGCAATGGTCAATACACTTACCTGGGTAAAGAATAACACACCTTCAAACGCAGTAATGACATCATGGTGGGATTACGGACACCTCTTCGCAGTGAAGGCTGATAGAGGAGTCACCTTTGACGGAGGTTCTCAGAACAATGCCCGAGCATACTGGGTTGGTAAAGCCTTATCCACCAATAATGAAGCCCTTTCTGCAGGCATACTCAAGATGCTGGCCTCCAGTGGGGATAATGGTTATTCTGCAGTGGAAAATTTTACCAATAACACTGGTAAAACTGTTGAAATTATGGATAAAATCCTGGTTGTTGATAAAACTTCAGCCCAGAACATAATGACCTCTCAATATGGAATGACTACCCAGCAAGCTCAGAATGTCTTGCAATACACGCATCCTACTAATGCCACACCAGATATATTTGTTACCAGCCTGGACATGGTTGGTAAAGCTGGCTGGTGGTCATACTTTGGAAACTGGAACTTTGACAGTAAAAATTCCACTAATTCCATCTATTCACTGGCCCAGGCTAATGCCACCTCTGAAAACAATGTAGTTACTATTATGGGTGAAAATAATGTAACTGTCGTGGTCAATGGCACTAGCGTCACTGGCGGTCTGCAGGTGGGTAAGAAGGTTGTCCAACCTCACCGTCTGATGATAGTTTCCAATGGTACAACTGCGGTGGATACGGTTGTAAACAACCAGAGCTCATTTTCCATATTGGTGGTTAAACAGGATGACAACCTGATTACAGTGGCAATGAGCAAGGAACTGGAAGACTCCATGTTTACCAGATTGTTCTTCATGCAGGGAGCCGGATTAACCCACTTCAAACTGGCTCACAAGGAACCTGCTGAAGGAATATCTGAAGTCATGGTGTGGAATGTGAGTTAAATAATCCATTCCCCCCACTTTCTTTATTTTAATTAAAACTTTTTTAAGTGGAAAATCAATACTAGAATTAGTGCAAGTTTTTAAGAGGATTGTACTACAAACAGTAGAGATAAGAATTTTTTAAAATATTAACAGTTTATACTCTTATTTTAAAGTGAGCTTTATGGACATCGAAGACAGGATCCGCAAGATCGAAGAGGAGATCACCAAAACTCCCTACAACAAGGCCACATCCCACCACATTGGGAAACTCAAGGCAAAAATCTCGAAGTTAAGGGAGGAATCAATAAAAAGAGGTTCATCAGGTACTAAAGGAAGAGGATTCACCCTTAAAAAGAGTGGAGATTCAACTGTGGTTCTGGTAGGGTTTCCTTCAGTGGGGAAATCCACCATACTAAACCAGATTACCAATGCTGAGTCCAAAATAGGGGCCTATGAATTTACCACCCTGGATGTTATTCCCGGTGTTATGGAATACCGTGGAGCACAGATACAGATATTTGATATTCCCGGAATAATAACCGGTGCGTCCAAGGGAAAAGGTAGGGGAAGGGAGATCCTCTCAGTGGCTCGTAATGCAGATCTTATAGTAATGGTCCTGGATGTTTTCAACCCTCACCATCAGGAACTGATACTGGATGAACTGATTAATATTGGAATTAGACCAAACCAAACAGCTCCAGATGTCAATGTAAAACGAAGAAAAATAGGTGGAGTCAAAGTAGCATCCACAGTCCCCCTAACCCACATGGATGAAAAAACAATCCGTTCAATACTCAATGAGTACGGAGTGCACAGTGCGGATGTTTTAATCCGTGAAGATGTTACCGTTGATCGTTTCATAGATTCCCTGGACAACAGTATTGTATACATCCCCCTATTACGTGTGGTAAACAAAATAGATCTGGCAGATACATCTTACCTAAATGATCTTCAGGAAAATATGCAGAATGCACTATACATAGCTGCGGATAAAGGGGTGATGATGGATGAGCTCAAAGAAGAAATTTTCGACCATTTAAAACTTATACGGATTTATCTGAAGCCTCAGGGTAGGCAAGCTGATATGGTGGACCCCTTAATTGTAAGGAAGGGGTCCACTGTGGAAGATGTGGCAGGTAAATTACACAGGGACTTCCTTAAAAACTTCCGCCATGCCAAGATATGGGGCAGTTCAGTGAAATTCCCCGGTCAGAAGGTAGGCCTGGACCACTTGATGGAAGATAAGGATGTTTTACGCCTAATTATAAAGAAATAATGATATTAAAGATTATCATGGAATAATTCAGAATATAATTATAAACAAAATATATTCATAATTTAATCACAATTTATGAGGTGAAAAAAATGAAACTGGATGATATTATAGTCTCAAAAGGCATAGTAGCCGGATACATGGAAGAATTACTGGATTACATGGAAATGGACGTGGCCATAGGGGGGGGAGGGCCAGCAGGCCTCACTGCAGGTTACTACCTTGCCAAAGCAGGGCTAAAAGTAGCCTTGTTTGAGAAAAAACTCAGCATGGGTGGTGGAATGTGGGGTGGTGGAATGATGTTCAACAAGATCGTTGTCCAGGAAGAAGGAAAACGAATCCTGGATGAAATGGGTATCCGCAGCAAGGAATATCAAGAAGGATACTATCTGGCAGACTCCGTAGAATCTGCTTCCACCATCTGTTCCAAAGCCTGCCAGGCCGGACTCAAAGTCTTCAACCTCATGGAAATCGAAGACGTGATGATCAAGGAGAAAGGTGTGGAAGGATTGGTAATCAACTGGAGCCCGGTTGAGATGGCAGGATTACATGTGGATCCCATCACCATCGGTGCACGGGCAGTGATAGATGCCACTGGCCACCCATGTGAAGTGGTGAAAGTACTGGAAAGAAAAATGGAAGCGCCCCTTGAAACTGAAACCGGTAAAATCATGGGAGAAAAATCCATGTGGGCTGATGTAGCTGAACAGAAAATCATGGGAAACGTCAGTGAAGTCTACCCCGGATTATATGTAACTGGAATGGCAGCCAACGCAGTGCACGGTTCACCCCGTATGGGGCCTATATTTGGTGGTATGCTCCTATCTGGAGAGAAAGTGGCAGAAATGTTGATTGAAAAGCTGAAGTAAACATAATTAAATATTTACTAAATGAATATTTAATACAAATATTTAACTAATAAAAACGGTTTTAAAATGATTTTACTCCTTACAGGAACCCCTGGAACCGGTAAAACTACCATTTCCAATTTGCTGGCGGAAAAAATTGGTTGCCAGCTGGTGGACATTAACCATCTGGTTGAGGAAAAACACCTTTATACAGGTTTAGACCCTGAAAAAGACTACAAAATTGTGGATATGGATGCTTTAGAGGGAGAACTTTTCAAGATCGTTGATGAGGAAAATGTTGGTGATCAAAAAACGGACTCCAGTATAGATATTAGTATAAATTCTAGTATAGATTCAGGTAAAGATTCCTGTATAAATTTTAGTAAAACTTCCTGCATAATAATTGAAGGTCATCTCTCTCATTATTTCCCCCAGGCCGATCTGGTGGTGGTCTTTCGAACCGAACCCCACACTCTTGAAGAAAGACTCAAGAAAAGGGAATGGAAAGCAGCTAAAATACGCGAAAACCTGGAAGCGGAGGCATTGGATATTTGCACATGGGAAGCCTATCAGATACATGGAACCAAAGTACATGAAGTTGAAACCACCAATATAACTCCTGAAGAAGCAATTAATATAATTTCAGAGATTATCAATGGAAAAAAATCATTTCCCGTGGGCAATATTGATTTTTCAGGATATTTGGGGGCGTAATGCTCATTGGAGTCGTAAAAATCAGGACAACTTATTGTAGGGAAAGCTTTTTAAGGGGTAAAAAGATAAACTAAAACATTATTCTTAAGTACAGTCTCAGGTTTTTGGGAATCAACCCCTAAAATTTATATTATGATGAAACTTAAGATCTCCGTATTCTGGCATTTCTAATGTTCCACAAGGGGTATATACTTTGAGAAGGGGAAGAAGACCGCGATGGATGATTCAAATAGCTTCAGAGCGCATGGAAATCCTCTTCCAACGTGCTGAGGAGGAATTTGCTCTTCACCCTGAACGTTCCCATAGATACGTGGAAATGTCCCGGAAGATAGCCACCAAGTACAACCTGAAAATGCCATCCTCATGGAGGGGAAGGTTCTGCCGGAACTGTAATCAATTCCTGAAACCCGGTTATAATTCTCAGGTTCGTTTGAAAGACTCAATGGTAAACATAAAATGCATGGAATGTGGAGAAATCATGAGAAAGCCTTACATAAAAGAAAAAAAGGCAAAACGGAGGAATAAAATTGAATCCCGCACATTCCAAGAAGGAACTGATGCATAGATCCCTTTCAACCATCACCCTAAACATAGGCAAATCCGGAGTTAACCCCGGTGTTATGGATGAAATAAACCGCCAGCTTAAAGAAAGAGAAGTGGTAAAGCTCAGATTTTCCAAGGGTATATCCCTTGAGAAAGAAAACTATATTACCCACATCATCGAAAAATCAAATGCTAAACTCATTGATTTTAGAGGTAACGTTGCAGTAATCTTCAAAAAAAAGAGATAATTAGGAGGATAATATGACTACAATTTACGATGTACCCGCCGACTCGCTCATTAGCGAAGTCGCTAAGGACTTAAGTGAAAACAAAAAGATAACCCCCCCAGAATGGGCTCCATTCGTTAAAACAGGGGTTCACAAAGAGAGAAGGCCAGAAAACCCAGATTGGTGGTATGTGCGATGCGCATCCCTACTTCGCAGGGTTTACATAGATGGTCCAGTGGGAATAAACAGTCTCAGAACCTACTACGGTGGTAAAAAAGACAGAGGCACCAGCCCTGAAAAATTCCAACGAGGCAGTGGTTCTGTAACCAGAACAGCCCTTCATCAGTTAGAAGAAGCAGGTTTTGTTCAAAAACAGGGAGAAGGTCGAGTTGTGACCCCTACTGGAAGGTCTTTCCTGGATAAAGCTTCATTTGAGTTAAAAAAAGATATTCCAGAATTGGCAAAATATTAATTGGATAAACAATATTATTGGATGATTTAGGATGGGAGGTATTAGATGAGCGATATTGAGGAAATACGGCGTAGGAGAATGCAAGAACTGCAACAACAGGCAGCTCAACAGCAAGCTCCAGATGCCCAATCCCAGGAACAAATGCACAGGGAGATGGAGGCTCAAAAGAGACAGGCCATGATGCAGATACTCACCCCTGAAGCACGCAGTCGCCTGGCTAACCTCCGCCTCACCAAACCCGAGTTCGTGGATCAAATCGAACTGCAGCTCATCCAACTGGCCCAAATGGGTCGAGTATCGTCAAAAATCACTGATGAGCAGCTTAAGGAATTACTCCGTAAGCTGGCCGGTCAAAAAAGAGAAATTAACATCACCTGGAAATGAAAGTCGCGGTACTCTACAGCGGAGGTAAAGACAGCTCATTAATGGCAGTCATACTAAAACGCTTAGGATATCAAGTGGAACTTTTAACAGCCAATTTTGGTGTTTTTCCTTCCTGGAAATCCGCAGCAGGATCTGCATCATCCTTAGGATTTCAACACAAGATTTTGGAAGCAGACTCCACTCTCCTAGAAGGAGTGGTGGACATGATCCTGAAGGATGGTTTTCCCAACAATGGAATTAACCACCTGCACCGGGAAGTCCTGCAATTGGCTGCAGAGAAATATCCATTGGTTGCTGATGGTACTAGGAGAGATGACCGGGTTCCAAAACTTAATCTCAATGAAATACAAAGTTTTGAAGATTCGAATGGTATCCAGTACCTTAACCTTGCTGGATGGGGTCATAAGACCATAAACCAGCTGTCAGAACAATTTTTCAGTGTGGTGAAAGAGCCCACCAGTATGAATAATAATTCTGACTATGAAATCGAAATAAGATTTCTCATAAACGAGCGTGAATGTGAGGATACAGCTAATAAACTATTCCCACCACACATACAATCAAGAGTAATAGGATGGAGAGAATATGAGTAGAAATAGACCATTAGCCAAAAAGTTAAGAATGGCAAAAGCAGGCAAGCAGAACAGGCGGGTGCCTCTATGGGTTATGATGAAGACCAATCGTAAGGTCAGAACTCACCCTAAAATGAGACACTGGAGAAGAAGTAGTCTAAAGGTATAAATATCTTAATATGAGGAGTGACAGAGATGGAAAGAATTTATGTTATACCCCTTCGGGATGCTAAAGTAGCTCCCCGTACCAAAAGGTCACCTAAAGCAACTCGTGTTGTAAGGGAGTTCATCCAGAAACACATGAAATCCGACGATGTCAAAATGGACGAATCGGTAAATGAAAAAATATGGGAAAGGGGAATTCAAAAAATACCCCCTAAGATCAAAGTTAAGGCAACCAAAGACGAAGATGGTTCCGTACTGGTCACCCTGGCTCAATAGGTGATCTCCTATGATTAGGAGAGTTAATCTGGCAGGCAATCCCAACCTGGGTGTTTACATCGCAGTCACTGATAAAGTGGCTCTAGCACCACCTAACTTGGGAGAAAAAATGGTGGGAGTGGTTGAAGAATCCCTTCAAGTCCCGGTAATAAAAACCCCCATCAGTGGAAGTAGCCTTGCCGGTGCCCTGGCTGTAGGAAACTCCAGGGGATTTTTGGTATCTCGATATGCCTTTGACACAGAGGTAAATGCCATTAAGGAATTTGGGTTAGAGGTGGAACGGATACCTGACCGACTCACTGCAGTGGGCAACATCATCCTAGCCAACGACCACGGGGCAGTTGTAAATCCACTACTCTCAGATGAAGCAGTGGACGTGGTCTGTGAGACCCTGGATGTGGAAGTGGTCCGAGGTAGTATAGCTAATTTCAAGATCATTGGATCCGTAGCTGTTGCCACCAACAAAGGAGCACTGGTCCACCCATCAGCAACATCAGATGAATTAGAGTTCCTGGAAAAAACCATGAATGTTCCTGTAGATGTGGGAACAGTGAACCAGGGAACAAAACTGGTGGGCGCAGGTGCAGTGGCCAACTCCAATGGAGTGCTGGTGGGAGAAAAGACTACCGGTCCTGAAATGGCAAGAATAGAAGAATCATTAGGTTTTCTAGAGGAATTATTATGAAGACAAAAATATTTAGAGTTCAAGGTAAGTTCATCATGGGCGACAGATTTAAACCCTTCACTAAGGAACTGAAAGCCACTGGTGAAAACGATATTAAAGAAAAGATATACTCTGAATTTGGTAGCAAACATCACATTGTACGCAACCAGATCCACATTCTGAAAATAGAGGAAATCTCCGCTGAAGAAGTTCAGGATACCATAATTAAAGCACTGACTTCGGAGTGAACAATATGGAAGACCGACAAAGGCTGGAAGAGATTATAAACGAGCTCAACGCCTACAAGGCACAGGCTGACATGCTGAACCAGCAAGTGGAAACGCTTAATGCCACTATATCCGACATGACCATAGCACAGGAAACTCTGGAAGCTATTAAAGGGAAAAAGTCACCTGAAACCCTGGTACCCATTGGTGCGGGTTCATTTTTAATCACTGAAATCAAGAACACTGAAGAGGTGATTGTTGGTCTTGGATCCGGTGCTGCGGTTAAGAAAAATATTGATGATGCTAAAATGAGCATTGAAGAGCAGAAAAAAGAGCTGGATAACATCATGCAGAAAATGATGTCTGATCTACAGAAAATCAGCCAGATCATCACTCAGAAAAGCCCAGAAGCTGAAGCACTCATCCAAAAAATTGAGGGTACACCAGGTAATGGATTACCCTAATTTTTATTTCTGTAATTTCAAAATTTCTGTAAAGCTTAAAAATTAATTTCAAAAGTCATATTCCCCATTTTAATCTTTAACTCACGGTATCATCTTAAGGAGTGAATCTTTTGTTTGAATCTCTGAAAAAGAAGTTTTCTGGAACTATTGGAAAGATCTCCGATCAAGTATCCTCTCAAGAGGAAGAAGCAGCTAAAGAAACGGAAGAAAAGGCAAAAGCTGCTTTAAATGCAGATGAAGTTACTGGAGATAAGGCGACTGAAAAGACTGAAACTCCTTCCAGTGAAAAAGTTGGGGATAAAGAAGTTAAAAAAGAAGTTAAAGCTACTTCTTCAGGGAAAGATCAAATAGTTAAAGATAAAGCAGATAAAACTCCTGGTAAAGACGAATCAGATGCAGAGTTTCAGGAAGCAGATGAAGAAAAGAAATCTCGCTTTTCATTTTTACGCAGAAAATCAGACTCTAAAGATGAAGATTCCAAAAAACAGAGTGAAGATGAAACTGGTTCTAAACTAAACGCCAAAGATTCTTCTGCAAAGATAAAAGATGATATTGGTTCTGTAACTGATTCTGTGGATGATACAACTGATTCTGAAAAAGATAAGGGAGAATCTGAAAAAGATAAAAATGAACCTTCTGGTTTATTCACCTTTGCCACCCATAAAACCATATCTGAAAAAGATATTGATGACATTCTTTTTGAACTTGAATTAGCCCTTCTAGAGGGAGATGTTGCCATGGAAGTGGCTGAGCAAATCATCAAATCAGTTAAGGAAGATCTGGTGGGTCGCAAGATTAAAAGAAGAAGTGATGTGGCTAAATTCACCCGAGAAGCTCTCAAAAAAGCAATATCTGATATACTGGTTGTTGGAGGTCCTAACCTAAAAGAACTGGTTCAACAGGCTAAAAAAACTGGCGAACCACTAAAGGTAATGTTTGTGGGTGTTAATGGAACTGGTAAAACCACCACCATATCTAAAATTGCCGATCATTACGTTAAAGAAGGTTACACTCCAGTTATTGCTGCTTCTGATACTTTCCGTGCAGGGGCCATCGAACAGATATCCTACCATGCCGAAAAAGTGGGAGTGAAAATCATCCGCCACCAGAAAGGTGCAGATCCCGCAGCAGTGGCCTATGATGCAGTGGAACACGCACGGGCCAAAAATAAAGAACTGGTCCTTATAGACACCGCTGGACGAATGCAGACCAACATTAACCTTATGGATGAAATGAAGAAAATTCAAAGGGTAGTAAAGCCGGACCTGGCCATATTTGTTGGAGATGCCCTAACTGGTAATGATGCAGTGGAACAAGCCCGTAAATTTGATGATGCAGTGGGAGTTGATGGAATCATACTCACCAAAGCTGATGCCGACGCCAAAGGCGGCGCAGCACTATCCATTGGTCATGTAATCAACAAACCCATACTGTTTTTAGGTGTTGGCCAGGGTTATGGGGATATTATGGAGTTCCGCCCTGACTGGATGGTGGAACAGGTTCTTGGGGATTAATAATTAAATCAATCCTGACATAAAATAATTAAAAACTAAGCTCTATTTTATTACTTATTTTTTACCACCATATACTCCAAACATATAACATTTCCACACCACATCCACTTCCTGGAATCCTGCCTCTTCCAACCACTGAATATGACTTCGCAGTGGTGAAGGAAAATCTTCTTCCCTGTATCTGGGTAGCCAAATCGTTTCTATTTCTTCCTGAGAGTGACTATCTAACATGAACTCCACCCACTTATCCATGTAAACCTGGTTAAGGTGAGGGCTTGATCCAAGGATGTTATCTGCATTGTAGAATACTCCTCCCTCTTTAAGGAACTCTTTTATTCTACAGTAGAATGATTTCTGTTCTTCTCTCTGCAGGTGATGCAGTGCCAGGGAGGATATAACTCCATCATAACCCTCTTTAAAGTCAAGGTCACGGAAATCAGCTATTTTAAATTCAATATCACTGTAAGGTGCCAGTTTGGATTTTGCTATTTGGATCATGTTCTCGGCCATGTCTACGCAAGTGATCTGTGCATTGGGGAAATGTTCTTTCACCTCTTTAGATATATTCCCAGTACCACAACCCAGATCAAGGACCTTAATCTTTTCTTTATCGTGAAAAGGAAGTGCTAATATTAAGGATTTAACCATATCCTCATAGAAAGGAATTAATGTTTTGATAAGTTCGTCAAATACCTTTGCTTCTTCTTCGAAGTGATCTTTCACCTGTTTCATTTCATCACCTGATCATTCACTTATAATTTTTAGGGAATCCATTCTTATTTGTCCTTATAGAATTTTAGAGTTGAGAGTACATATAATCATTACTTTGCAGTGATAATCTGGATTGAATTATTTGGATTGAAAATAAATCCCATCAAACATACAAAGAGATACTGGTAGAGATTATGTCCAAAACCACGAGTAAGATATTTGCTGGCAGTAAAGTTATTTGCAGAAATAAAGAAGCAGTTTTAGGTGCGGTGATAAAATATCAGGATAAGAGTTGTGTATTAACTGTACATCACCTTTTAAAAGTAGGTGGGTGTGGATTAGGTGACATGGTAAAAGTGGCAGGGTGGCCAGGTGAGGTTATAAAGATAATTATTGATTTTGATCTGGCCATTATTGAAGTTAAGGCACCAGAATCGGAATTCGAATTTTCACATATAAAAAAACCAGAGATTGGATCAGCATATGCTCTCAATGGCTCCCAGAAGAATCCCTGCCAGATTATGACCATAGGGAGGACATATCATTATCTTTCTTTTCCCTTCAGCACGATTCCACTTCCAGGGGACAGTGGTTCACCAATAATTCAGAATGGAAATGTGGTAGGGATCTTAGCATCAGTTTTTTACACCAACGCCAATGGCATTGCAGTATCTCTTGAACATTTTTACACAGAAAGAGACAGATGAATGGATTTAAATTGGATTCAATCAATCTAAACTTATTTATGTTTTCATTTTCTTCTAAAATGTCATCTTTTTAAGTGTCAAATCATAATCTATTTTATAATTCCCATTATAATTATCCAATAGATTTACAGGAGAATCAATCCATGTTAGGCGAAAAAGAACTTATAATACTATTTCCCGAATTCAAAGAACTGGTAGAACCATCAGGCATCGATTTACGGGTTGATGAAGTTTACAAACAGAAAGGACCAGGATCACTTATTGATAATGAGAAAAATCTTCCAGAACTTGAGAAACTGGAACCTCCACTCTATACTCTAGAACCAAAAACGGCCTACAGTGTGACCATTAATGGGAAGATAAAAATTCCAAAAGGATATTCCATGCTATATCTCCCCAGGTCCACACTTCTGCGTTCTTTCGTAAGCATCCACACTGCAGTAGGAGACCCTGGATTTTATGGAACCCTTCAATTTCTCCTGGTGAACCAGGGCGAATTTCCATTCACACTTAAACGTGGTGAAAGAATCGCTCAGGGAGTTGTTTTTTCAGTGGAAGGTTCTGGGGAGTACAATGGCAGTTACCAGGAGAAAGAAGAATAAATTTAATGGAATGAATAGGAGAAAATACATGGGAATAGATTTAAACTATTAAGAGGTTAAATCTCCTATGTTTCCATATTTTTCTATTCCTATTTTATTTCATATTTAAATATTTTTATAACGCGTTATCCATCTCATCCACAGCCTCAGGATTTGCCAGAGTGCTTATGTCTCCAACGTCTTCTCCTTTAACCTTGGCCTTAATAACCCGGCGCATGATCTTCCCAGAACGGGTCTTGGGAAGGTCTTCAACGAAGTTAACGCAGGCAGGACTGGCCACTGGACCTATCTCTTCACGTACATGTTCCCGGAGTAGGTGTTTCATACGAGGGCTTGGTTTAAACCCTTCTTTTAAGGTGACGAAACTGCATATTTCTTCTCCCTTAACCGGGTCTGGTTTTCCCACCACTGCTGCTTCTGCCACAGCATCATAGCTCACCAGGGCAGATTCAACCTCAGCGGTGCTAATACGGTGTCCGGCAACATTCAAAACATCATCTTCTCTTCCCTGTATCCAGAAATAGCCTTCTTCATCAATGCGACCCACATCCCCACTGAGATATATCCCGGGAAATCTACTCCAGTATGCATCCCTGTAACGTTCTGGGTCATGGTATAGTGTACGGAACATGGCAGGCCAAGGAGTTTTAATTACCAGATGACCTCCACCTTCTGTTACTGATTTTCCATCATCATCCACCACATCAGCTTCCACTGTGGGGAATGGTTTAACTGCTGATCCTGGCTTAAGAGATGTAATGGGGAGGGGTGTTATGAGGTGCATCCCGGTTTCTGTCTGCCACCAGGTGTCCATAATGGGGCACTGACGGTTACCAATGTGTTTGTGGTACCAAATCCATGCCTCGGGGTTTATGGGCTCACCCACACTCCCCAAAAGTCTTAAGGAGGTTAGGTCATGTTTCTGGGGCCATTTTTCCCCGTGTTTCATGAACATTCGGATGGTGGTGGGGGCAGTGTAGAACACATTCACTCCATATTCTTCAATGGTCTTCCACAGGCGGTCTGGTTCAGGATAATCAGGAGCACCTTCATACATCACAGAAGTAGCACCCATAAGAAGCGGTGCGTAGACAATGTAGCTGTGGCCAGTTATCCAGCCTATATCTGCGGCACACCACCATATGTCTTCATCTTTAAGGTCAAATACCAACTTCAAGGAGGTGTAAATACCAACAGCATAACCTCCATGAACATGGACTACTCCTTTGGGTTTTCCAGTGGTCCCGGAGGTGTATAAAATGAATAAGGGGTCTTCTGAATCCATTATCTCTGTGGGGCATTCCCTTTCCTGGTTCTTAATGATTTCATCCCACCATAAATCCCGACCACTTTGCATCTGAACTGGGCAGTCAGCATGACGGACCACAATTAGTTTTTTCAGGGAAGGGATATCATCTAAAACCTTATCCACATTTTCTTTAAGGGGTATAACTTTTCCCCGGCGATAGAATCCGTCCACTGTTATAGCTACTTTCACCTGGGCATCATTAGCTCTTTCCTGGAATGCTTTGGCCCAGAACCCTGAAAAAATCACACTGTGCACTGCTCCGATCTTGGCGCAGGCCAGCATGGCAATGGGTAACTCAAGTATCATGGGCAGGTAAATTGCTACACGATCTCCCTTACCAACACCCAGACCTCGCAGGGCATTGGCCATCTGGTTAACTCTTCTATAAAGATCCTGGTAGGTCATCTTCTTAACTTGACCTAATTCACCTTCCCATATGTAGGCCACCTTATTTTTACGCCAGGATTGTACATGTCGATCCAGGGCATTATGGGTGATGTTAAATTTACCCCCACAGAACCACTCTGCATGAGGTGGTTCCCATTTCAAGACGTCCTGATATGGCTGAAACCATTCCAGCTCCCGGGCAAGCTCATCCCAGAACCACTCTGGATCATCGCGAGCCCGTTGGAGCAGTTCATCATAATCCTCAATACCGTAACGTTTCATCCACTGCTGGATATTGCTGTTTTCCATTAAATCTTTCCCTGGTGGGAATAACCTTTTCTCATGAAGCAGGGCATCTAATTCACTGGAAATAATAACCCCTCCTGTAAACCCCTTATCTGGTGGGAAATGATCCCAATACTATTTAATTATTTCATTTATGTTTTACAAGTGTCATAAATTTTTTTCATAGGATTTTTCATAGGATTATTCATAGATAATGATTTGTAACATTTAGGAGCGGTATGATCCTAAGCCCGTCATTTAATTATACTGGAAGTACTATAATTTAATCATGCAAACTGTGGCCAGGATTAAATTGGCAGATGCACTGGTTAAACTACTTGAAAAAGAGGAAATTGAGTTCATATTTGGTTACCCCGGGGAACAAATTCTCCCTTTTTATCAGGCACTCCAGAAATCTTCCATAAAACACATCTTAATGCGTCATGAACAGGGAGCAGCGCATGCTGCTGATGGATATGCAAGGGCATCCTCCAAATTAGGGGTATGTGTGGCAACTGCAGGACCTGGAGCATTAAACATGGTAATGGGCGTTGCCACAGCATACAAGGATTCAGTTCCATTACTGGTTATCACGGGGGATGTTTCATCCCAATTTAAGGGTGAAAATGTATTCCAGGATGTGGATATTAACGCTGTTTTTAGTCCCATCACCCTCCAGAGCCACCTTGTAAAGAACCCTGAAGATGGAATTACTCTTATTTTGAAGGCACTTTCAGCACTTAAAATGGGTAAAACGGGTCCAATTCATCTTAATTTTCCTAAAGACATTCTCCAGAAAGAAATTGATCCTGCTCTACTGGAGATGGAGTTGGACTTAAAACCTGAAACTGATGGGATTAACTTGGAAATAGATGGGATTAATTCTGAAACAAATGGGATTAACTCTGAAACTGGTGAAAATGAACTAAAACAGGTCAAGAAACTGGTTGAAAATTCTCAAAAACCACTGATACTTGCTGGAGCAGGAGTACTATGGGCCCATGCAACTCAAGACCTTCAGAATTTCGCAGAAAAACATAAGATCCCGGTGGTAACCACTTACCCTGCTAGAGGGGTCCTAAGTGAAGATCATCCTCTTTCTTTGGGGCTCATTGGTTTGCGAGGAACCGAGGCCGCCAATTTCGCCGGGGAAAACTCAGATCTTATACTGGCACTGGGATGTCGATTATCAGAGAGAACACGGATCGGTCTGGGAAGAGGGTCAGTTATTCAGGTGAACATGGATGAATCAGTTTTAAGGGCTAATGTGAATATCAAGGGAGATGTTAAAGAGTTCCTGGAAAAAATCAACAAAACAACCCCTGAAAACACGGATAAATGGTTAAAAGAACTCCAAAACTATGATAAATATCATGAAGTATTCACTGACTTTGAAGAAACTCCCATAAAACCACAAAGAGCCATCAGGGAGATTTTAGAGGGGATGAATGATTCAATTCTGGTTAACGATGCTGGAAGCCACACCACTTGGGTCAACCTGCTCATGAAAGCCAGGGAACCATCTTCAATGATCTTTTCAGGTGGATTCGGACCTATGGGGTATGGAATCCCTGCAGCAGTGGGTGTAAGCCTGGCAAGACCATCCAAGCACGTGGTGGTAGTGGTGGGAGATGGTGGGTTCCAGATGAACAGTCAGGAACTGGCAACCATAGCTGCAATGGATCTACCCATTACCATCTGCCTCTTAAACAACAGGTCCCTGGGAATCATAAGGCAGTGGCAGGAGTTATATTACAATGGATCGTTTCAGGTGGAACTGGATAATCCTGATTTCGTGAAACTGGCCAATGCATACCATATAAAAGCCATGAGGGCAGATTCTCCAGGTGATGTTTTAGCTGCTGTACAGGATGCAGTAAAACTTAATAAACCAGTATTTATAGAGATAATAGTTGATGAAAATGAAGACATCCCCTTCCCCCGGTGAATTCTGGAAGATTTTACATTTTCAGGTGATTAAATGAAGGTACTCCTCATTAACCCCCCATATTTCAATTCCAAATACAAATTTATAGGATTAGTAGCACCGCCATTAGGTATTGCCTATATAGCAGCAGTATTGGAAGAAAATGGAATTGATGTGGAAATAATTGATGCAGCAGCCCTTGAAATGAGCTGGGAAACCCTTGAAAATGAAATTAAAAGAATATCTCCGGGACTGGTGGCAGTAACTGCCCTGACTCCCACCATTGATAAAGCCATGCAAACAGCAGAACTGGCCAAAAAAACATGTCCACAGGCCACAGTGGTTATGGGAGGATACCATCCCACCTTTAACTACCAGGAAATGTTAGAAAGAGACTATGTGGATATTGTGGTAATGGGTGAAGGAGAATACACCATGCTGGAACTGGTGGAAACTCTGGATGAGGGTGGAGACCTTAAAAATGTCAAAGGAATAGCCTATAAAGATGTAGTGACACCAACAAGACCTATTATCGAAGATCTTGATGAACTACCCTTCCCTGCAAGGCATCTTCTCCCCATGGATCATTACAAGATCCTGAACATGAAACTCCACACCGCAACTATGATATCTGGCAGGGGATGTCCAATGCAGTGTTCCTTCTGTGCTTCTGCTGCCTTACACGGGAACAAGCTACGAATGAGATCCCCGATGAATGTGGTGGATGAAATGGAACACCTAATCAATGATCATGACTCTGGTATGATCGCATTTATGGATGACACCTTCACTCTTAAACCCAGCAGGGTGGAAGAGATCTGTGATGAGATTAAAAAAAGAGATATTGATGTTTATTGGGGATGCACAGCCCGAGCAGATACCTTATCTGAAAAATTACTCCGTAAACTGAGTGATTCAGGTTGTATAACTATGTTCCTGGGAGTGGAATCTGCTGATCAGCAGCAACTGGATCGGGTTAACAAGCAAATGACCATTGAAAAGATCCGCCAGGCTTTTAAACTATCCCGGGAAAACGACATACGCACCATAGCATCAGTGGTCCTGGGAATGCCCGGAGACACCAAAGAAAGCATAGAACGAACCATTAAATTCGTCAGAGAACTAAACCCCTCCTATGCCCTATTTTCCCTGGCAACACCATACCCTGGAACCCGTTTTTACCAGGAAGCAGTGCAGGACAACCTCATCAAGGTTAAGGATTGGTCCAAATACACACTACTTTCTCCTGTCCTGGAAACTGTTGATTGTTCCTTAGATGAGCTTAAACAGATGCAGAAAAAGGCTTTCAGGCAATTCTACCTCAGACCAGTTTACCTCATGAAACAGGTTCGAATGGATGGGCCTATACTCCTGAAAACCGTGGCTGCCATGATAAAAGAAGTTTAAACAAACAGTATGAGTTTAAACTTATTATCATTATTCATGGAAGTTTGAATTAGCTATATATTTATATAGAAGTTCAATAAATCATAAGTCTGAATAAACATATTTCAATTTTAATATTTTTAACCATTATACCCTTTTCAAATAATATTACCATATTTAGGTGCGTTCGATACGAAACTAGTGGAAGATATAATTCGCACAGATTATTGAGGACATAATCACAGTTCAAGGGAATCGTTCCCATTTAATTCGACGTCACTCTTAAATTTAATTTAATTGAACATTTTATCCATTAAAAAGCTATTATTTTTATCTTTTACATATCCTTATAATAAGGTCCGTTAAGATGAAGGACCTTTAAGATGAAGGACCTTTTCAAGAAAAGATTTGGGCATTTTCCATCCTGCATATCTTATTTAGATGGACCTAATTTAAAATTCGTTGGATAAAGCAGCAAATGGCAGAATAATCCCTTAACAATCCAATCTATTAAATTATTATGAATAGGAGTATGATTCAATTGAAAAACCAAGAAATTCTTCAAGATGATAAAATGAAAGTAACCTTCATAAATCCCCCTCAAACTAACTCTAAATATAAATTCATTGGAGTAGTAGCTCCTCCACTGGGAATATCATACATGGCAGCAGTTTTAGAAGAAAATGGTTATGATGTGAGTATCATTGATGCTTCTGCCCTAGAGATGACCTGGGAAGACCTGGAAGAAGTGCTAAGTGAACATTCTCCTAACTTGGTGGCCATCACCGCCCTCACACCAACCATAGAACAGGCCAATAAAACAGCCCAGATCGTCAAAAAAATTTTTCCTGATACCACAGTAGTTATGGGAGGATACCATCCCACCTTCAACCACCAGGAAGTCTTAAAAACGGATTATGTGGATGTGGTAGTTATGGGCGAGGGAGAATATACCATGCTGGAACTGGTGCAAACTCTAGAAAAGGGAGGAGACCTATCTCAGGTCAGAGGAATAGCACTGGAGGGTCAGGTAAACCCGCCACGCCCACTCATAACTGATATGGATGCATTACCCTTCCCAGCCCGACATCTTCTTCCCATGGATCATTACAAGATGCTTAACATGAAAACCGGTATGGCTACCATGATCACCAGCCGAGGCTGTCCAATGCAATGCTCCTTCTGTGCATCAGCTGCACTGCACGGTCCTAAGCTGCGATTACGCTCACCAGAAAATGTAGTGGATGAAATGGAGCACCTGGTGAAAGACCACAAGGTGGGAACCATAGCATTTATGGATGACACATTCACCTTGAACCATCGCATGGTGGAGGCCATCTGTGATGAAATACAAAAAAGAGAGTTAGATGTGTTTTGGGGATGTACTGCCCGGGTGGATACTTTATCCGATGGTTTATTGGAGAAGATGAGGGAAGCCGGTTGCATAACCATCTTCATGGGAGTGGAATCAGCTGACCAGCAAATGCTGGATTCCACCAGTAAGAACATAACCATTGAAAAGATCCGTCAGGCTTTTCAGCTATCAAAAAAACATAAAATCCGAACCATAGCCTCAGTGGTTCTGGGAATGCCTGGAGACACTAAAGAAAGTATAAAAAGGACAGTTAGCTTTGTAAGAGAATTAAACCCTTCTTATGCAGTTTTCAGTTTGGCCACACCCTACCCCGGGACTAGATTTTACAAAGAAGCATTTGAAAAGAACCTTATAAAAGTGAAGGACTGGTCCAAATACACCCTGATCTCTCCGGTTCTGGATACTGTGGACTGTTCATTGGAAGAACTCCGAAAGCTGCAGTACAAAGCATTCAGAAACTTCTATTTAAGGCCAGGTTACTTACTCAGACAGGCGTGGATGGATGGGCCAATACTCATTAAAACTGTTGCTGGGGTTATAAGGGAAGTTATTTAATTTTTAATTTTTCATTTAACCCTTTTTTTTAATCTTTTTTTAAAATTTTTATTTTTATAAGTAAAATTAATCTTTAATTAAAATTATTCTTTCTTTTGGGTAAAATATTACAGAATAAGCTGATTTAAAAAATAAAAAAAATAAAAGTAGGGATTGATGGTTTTAATCGATTTTTTATAAATTATTGTGCCAGGTAAGTGTCTGCCACAGCAGCCACACCTTCTCCAATCTCAACATCTAGTCCCAATCCCTGCATGGTCATTTCCAGGGCAGCAATGGTGCTGATTATCTCGCGGTGGGTTATGTTACCCATGTGACCAATACGGAACACATTACCTTTAAGATGGTCCTGACCTCCGGCCAGTTCAATCCGGTAGCGTTCTCTCATGGTGCCACGAAGTTCCTTGTCGGTTATTCCTTCTGGCATCTTAATTGATGTTACTGTGGTACTGGCAACTTCTTTCTGGGCGAATAATTCGAGTCCTAGGGCAGTAACACCATTTCTGGTGGCTTCAGCTGCGAGTTTGTGTCTTTTAACTCTTTCTTCCAGACCTTCTTCCATGATCACCCTTAGAGCTTCTTGCATGGCATAGATCAGTGAAACTGCTGGAGTGTAAGGTGTTTCAGGGGGTGTTGCGGATCCGCTCTTCCTGTACTTTTTCATGTTAAGGTAGTAAGTCTGATTATCAGTTTTATCCACCACATCCCATGCATCATCACTGAAGGTTACAGCAGCAATACCTGGAGGTGCAGCCAGGCACTTCTGAGAACCAGTGACACAGATATCAATTCCATATCCGTCCACGAACACATCATCCCCACCTAGGGATGATACAGTATCCACAATGTACAGGGCATCGTAGTCCTGCATTATCTTACCCACTTCATCTATGGGATTGGCCACACCGGTGGATGTTTCGTTGTGCACAATAGTCACTGCTTTAATATCTTCTTCCTCTTCCAGGATGTAACGCACATCATCAGGGTTCACACCGTGTCCCCATTCCACTTCCAGTTGTACTGGAACACCTTTGTGGGTTTCGGTGATCTGCATGAATCTCTGTCCGAATTTGCCTCCAACGATGTTTAAAACACGGTCTCCCTTGCTGATGGTGTTGGCCAGGGCGGCCTCCATGGCTGCGGTTCCGGAGCCAGTGATAAGGTAAGATTGATTTTCAGTCTGGAATACTTCAGACATCATCTGGTTGGTTTCAGTGAGTATTTCACCGAAAAGGGCACTTCTGTGGTTAACAATGTTTTCTGACATGGCCTTCAGGACCCTGGGGGCCACACGGGTGGGTCCGGGAATCATCAGTAAAGTTTCATCCATCTTTTTCAACTCCAATTTAAAAATATCCTCCAAAGTTTATTATGTATATAATGGGATATACCTTATATATGGAACTGACCCTCTGGATGCAATGGTACCAACTCATCCTGGAAGACTTCGGCTTCAAAAAAGAGGATGATGAACTCTCTGCAGAAATATTAAACAATATAATAGATGATTTTGGTGCTCTTACGCCACAAGACATTGATATTAATGAAAAAGTTATTGTTTTTGGGGCTGGTCCTTCTTTAAAGTCCAATCTGGTTGATTTGAAGCACTTGGATCTGGGGGAATTCACACTCATAGCTGCTGATGGAGCAACTACTGCGCTGTTAGAAGAAGGTCTGGTACCAGATATTATAGTAACAGACCTGGATGGGAGAATCGATGATATAATGAATGCCAACCAGAAAGGTTCGATCCTGGTGGTGCATGCCCATGGAAACAACCATGAACAGATTGAAAGATACACACCTAAACTGGTAAATGTACTGGGAACCACCCAGAGCAAACCACTTTCCAGTGTTTACAACTTTGGAGGTTTCACCGATGGTGACCGTTGTGTTTTCCTGGCAATGGCTCTGGGAGCACGGGTCATAGTATTATCTGGTATGGATTTCGGGAAAACAGTCACCCACTACTCCCGACCAGACCAGCAAGATGGTCCTGCAGATAAGATAAAGGTGAAAAAGCTCCAGTGGGCCAAAAAACTGGTGCAATGGGCAGTTGTTAATTCAGATATTCAGTTTTTGAATATTTCTGGAGGGGAAAAATTGGAAGGTGTGGTGGATGTGGATCCTGGAGATATACTAAATGGTTGATATTTTTTAAACTAAAAATTCAAGTTACCAGTACTGTATTACAAATTATTATTCAGAATGTGAATCTAAGTAACAAATGGGGTAGAATCATGCCAGGTCGTGTAGAAGATATTTTAATGGGCGAAGAAACTCTTTTCAAGAATATAACTGCTTTTAATCCGGATTACATTCCCGAAAATTATCTGCACCGGGAATCACAAATGGAAGCTCTGGCTTTGTGTCTTAGGCCTGGATTAAAAGGGGGTAAACCGGTTAATAGTGTGGTTATGGGGTCTCCTGCCACTGGTAAAACCACTGCCGTTCGTAAAATATTTGAGATGGTGGAAGGGCGGTCAGAGAAGCTGGTCTGTGCCTATGTTAACTGTCAGCTTTATAACACTCGTTTTAATATTTTCTCACAGATATACCAGCACATTTTCGGCCACATACCCCCGGAAACTGGTGTCCCCTTTTCACGTATTTATGGGGAAATAATGAAAAGACTGGCCAACGAGGGAAAAGCACTGGTGGTTGCCCTGGACGATATTAACCACCTTTTTTACAGTAAAAATGCTAATCAAATACTTTATGACATACTACGTGCTCATGAAGTTTTCCCGGGGGTTCGGACTGGTGTTTTTGCCATAATATCCGACATAGAATTTCGGTATATGTTGGATAAAAATGTGGGTTCTGTTTTCATCCCCCAGGAGATAATATTTGACCCTTATACCTTCCAGGAGATCAGGGACATACTCCATGACCGGGTTAAGGTGGGTTTTTATCCATCAGTCTTATCAGATGATCTTTTGGATGAGATCACCGAGGCCACTATTTCTACCGGGGATTTAAGAGTTGGTATTGATTTATTACGTACTAGTGGGAACTTTGCTGAGGCTGATGCCTCTCGCACAATTCAGAAAGAACACTTAGAGAGAGCAATGCAGGATTTTGACTCCCATCATCTTCAGGATACTATAAATAAATTATCAGGAGATGAAAAAAATCTTTTAAGGTTAATAGTTAAAGTTGATGATGATATCACAGCAGGAAGTCTTTTCAATCTCCTTAAAGAAGAAACTCCTCATGAAGGAAAAGATTCAGATTCCAAAAGAAATTCCATTAGTTATGCTTCTTTTGACAGGGCACTTAAGAAACTGGAATTTGTAAGGTTAATTGACACCAGATTCACGGGAAAAGGAGTGAGAGGTAACTCTCGTCTTGTAATACTTCGTTTTGATGCGGAAGAGATTGGAAGAGTATTGGATTGATTGTTTAACTGGATTAAGGTGTATAAATTAATAAAATTAATAAAATAAAGTTATATTTTAAATATTGGCTGGGAAATTGGAGTTGGGAGTTGCTGCCACCATCATCACCCCGATCATGAGCACGGTGAGCATGATCACCACTGGAACCAGGTAACGCATACCCAGGTAGCGAAGGTCTATTTCATCTTTGTACTGAGTTTTTCTCCTTAAATCTGGAATTGAATTCTTTCTGTAATTTTTTTGCATATTATGCCTCCTGTATTATAAGAATGAGGCATCTAACCTATTTAAGAGAAGAGATAGAGAGCATTTTAGAAGTAATCTGGTTTATGGTACTGGTTATAAAAACTTAAGAAATCATTCATGATCTTTCCATCCATTGAATGGATTGTTTAAGTCTCATTATCATTTTATAGATATCGCTGTGGAAAGCAATAAAAAACTTAAATCATCTTCCACATAGATTAAACCTCACAGGAAAAGTAATAAGAATTCTAAAGGTAAGTTGAAAATTTGGATTAAATATGAGTTTTAACACTTTGGAGGTATTCAATTGCCTGATAGTGGAGAAATAGAGCTGAGAGTTGCCGAAGCACTGCAACAGGATGTAGGCAAAGGAATGGTACGAATAGACCATGAATTGATGACTAAAATCGGAGCATCTCCCGGTGACATAGTGGAAATAATCGGTAAAAGAACCACAGGTGCCATTGCCGGAAACTCCTACCCTGCAGATGTGGGACTGGATATCATACGTATGGACGGACTCACCCGTTCCAATGCAGGAACATCCATTGGAGAAATGATCACCATACGCAAAGCACAGCCCAGAATGGCCAGTAAAGTTGTAATTGCCCCGGCAGCCAAGGGAATGCGTATAATGGCCTCAGGAGATATCATCAAAAGAAACCTCATGGGAAGAGCAGTCACCAGGGGAGATGTGCTGGCCCTGGTATCTCCCAGAAGAACCAAAGAAACATTAAGGGAATTCCCAGGTTCTGAAGACATATTTAGAGAATTTTTCGAAGCCACAACACCATTTTCACTTGGAGAAATTAAATTCACCGTGGTATCCACCAATCCTGCCGGACTGGTACGCATCAACGACACAACCGTGGTGGAAGTACGACCCGAAGCAGTGGAGGTCATGGAAAAAAAAGTCCCAGATGTAACCTACGATGATGTGGGTGGACTTAAAAGGGAAATATCAAAGGTCAGGGAAATGATAGAACTCCCCCTCCGCCACCCTGAAATATTCGACCGCCTGGGAATTGATCCACCAAAAGGAGTACTCTTACACGGTGCCCCTGGTACTGGGAAGACACTGCTGGCAAAGGCAGTGGCCAGTGAGAGTGGATCCAATTTTGTGGCCATTAACGGACCAGAAGTCATGAGCAAGTTCGTGGGAGAAGCTGAAAAGAAAATACGCGAAATATTCGAAGAAGCAGCTGAAAATGCTCCCACAGTGATATTCATTGATGAAATAGATGCCATAGCTCCTAAAAGGGAAGAAGTCACTGGTGAAGTTGAACGGAGAGTGGTAGCTCAGATACTGGCCCTTATGGACGGGCTGAAAGAAAGGGGAAAAGTAATTGTAATCGGCGCAACCAACCGGCCTGATGCCCTGGACCAGGCCCTGCGCAGACCCGGACGTTTCGACAGGGAAATAGAGTTACGTGTTCCTGATCGAGAAGGACGAATGGAGATCCTGGAGATACACACCCGTGCAATGCCCTTATCTGATGACGTAGACATAGGGGAACTGGCAGAAACCACCCATGGATTTGTAGGCGCAGATCTGGCAGCACTATGCAGAGAAGCAGCAATGAATGCTTTAAGAAGAGTTCTGCCTGATATAGACTTGCAAGAGCAGCGTATAGCTCCAGAAATTCTGGAGAAACTCTTTGTAACCAGCAATGATTTCATAGATTCCATGAAATCCATCAGCCCCTCTGCACTCCGCGAAGTATTCATCGAGGTGCCCAACGTCCACTGGGGAGATATCGGTGGACTGGAAGAACTCAAAGAAAGCTTGAAAGAAGTGGTGGAATGGCCCTTAAGTAATATATCCTCTTTCCAGCGCATTGGTATACAACCATCAAAGGGAATTCTTTTATTCGGTCCTCCTGGAACTGGAAAAACATTACTCACCAAAGCTGTGGCCACAGAATCAAAGGCCAACTTCATATCAGTTAAAGGATCAGAAATCCTAAGCAAATGGTTTGGCGAATCAGAAAGAAAGATCGCTGAGATATTCAAAAAAGCCAAACAAGCATCCCCCTGTATAATTTTCTTTGATGAAATAGACGCCATCGCGCCTATTAGAGGATCAGCGGCTGGAGAACCCAGAGTCACTGAACGTATGGTCAATACCATCCTCTCCGAGATGGATGGTCTGGAAGAACTCAGGGGGGTGGTGGTTATAGGGGCAACCAACCGACCTGATCTCATGGACCCTGCACTCCTGCGTCCTGGAAGATTCGATGAGGTGGTACTGGTACCTCCTCCTGATGAAAATGCTAGAAGGGAAATTTTAAGGGTTCACGTGGGGCACATGGCACTGGATGATGATGTAAAACTGAAAGAACTTGCCAAAAAAACCGAAGGATATACAGGGGCAGATATAGAGGTTTTGTGCCGTAAAGCAGGTATGATAGCACTCCATGAAGATATGAATATTCAGAAAGTATCTTACCGACACTTTAAAGCTGCTTTAAATAAAATAAACCCCTCAACCACCCCTAAAACCAGGGAGTATTATGAGCAAATAGCCAGGGAACTGGGCAGGGGATTGGAACCTAAAAAAGTACGAGAGGAATTCCCCCGCGAAGTAGCATAACCTACTACTAGTTCGGTTGCTATTTTCTTTTTTAAAATTTTTATATAAAACGAATAGGTTAGATTAGTGGTTTAAAAGAGTTAGATTAGTGGATAAAATAAGGTTAGATTAGTGGTTAGAAAGAGGTTAGATTAGTGGATAATAAAAATACTCAAGATAAGTTTGAATTTTTTGATGTAACAGCTGATGTGGGATTCAGGGCTCATGGTAAGAATTTGGATGATGCTTTCCAGAACGCAGCCCTTGCTACCTTTGAAGTCATGACTGACACATCCCAGATAAAAAAAGTAGTTAAAAGAGAAATTATGGTGGAATCCGAGGACGAAAAAGCCCTGCTTTATGACTGGCTCAGTGAATTGCTCTTCCTCCATGATTATGAGGGCCTGGTTTTTTCCCAGTTCAAAGTTAGCATAAATCAAAAGGATGCCGAAACCTTCAGCCTGCATGCTGAGGCATGCGGTGAAAAGTTCAACCAAAAAACTCATGAAGTAAGAGACGAGGTTAAAGCAGTCACCTTCCATTTAATGGAAATTAATAAGGAAAAAAATGGGTGTACCTTGCAAGTGATTTTAGATACTTAAGTGGGTTTAGATACTTAATGTTCAATCTTTTAATGATATTTAGTCCTATTACACGTTGGTAGTGAGTTCTGATGCCGTTTCTGGTTTGTACTAAATGTAGGGGATATTACCAGCTTCAGGAAGGAGAATCTCCTGATGACTTTCAGGATAAATGCCAGTGTGGTGGCGATCTAGAATATATTGAATCCATGAATATGGACACCCTGGAAGAAACGGATTTGGAAGAGGCAGAGAATCAGGAAAGTCAATATAATTTTCAGAGCCCTCAAAATCATGACAATCAGGGTCTAATTGGTAATTTTGATGTTGAAGATGATGATGAAAAGGAATTTGCTGCTGATGCAGGGATTGTTCAACCAATTGAGAATAATAAAAGATCCCTATCTGTAAATCTTTTCAGAATAAGTGCAGTGATGGTAGTAATGGCCCTATTAATCATATCTCTTGGTGTAATCACCAGTAAAAGTGATAATTACAGTGTATTCAACTTCAATGTATATGAAAAATACAGTGATGAAGAGATTAACACCTTCATGGAAAGTGCTTTCAGCCCCAATGATTATGGAAACAGTTATGATAATGTGGGTAAGTGGAACCTCAACGTGGTCCGAATAAGAGTTATGGGTTCACCAACCTCCGAGGATCTTAAAACTCTTGATAAGGCCATCAATGATATAAATACCAATGTTAAAGATTTTCGACTTGAAATTAACGATAAAAACCAGATGGAACCCGATATGGAAATTTACTTCATTCCCCACTCTGAATTCACTCAGTACTCTGTTAATCCCTCCGAAGTTGATGGTTTTGCTCTGTGGAGGGTAAGCACCAGTGATATTTATGGTGGTAACTCTGCAGGTGAAATATACAAAGCCAGGGTCTTCATTGGTATTGATGGGCTGAGTCAGGATCGTCGTTCCCATGTTATTGTCCATGAACTGGCCCACGGTCTTGGATTGCACCATAACACCAATCAAAATAGTGTGCTGTGCGTTAATGGTCCTGATTTGACTGAATTTTCAGATTTAGATAAGACCATGATGCGAATACTCTACCGTAAAGATATACTGCCTTACATGTCCAGAAACCAGGTTGAAACCATTCTAAATAACTCAAGAGAAAACTTTTTTTAAGTTTTCATAAAATAAAACACGTTTTCAAGGCTTTAGGACAGTTTGAATTTATTTATCAGGAGAAAAGTATCTTCCTAAGTTCTCCCAGGTTCCCACTAATAAAATCCTTTGCTTTGGGGTCTGCCAATATTTTCAACTGTTTTTGTCCTGTTTCAAGATAAGCTCTCCCTAATATCTCCTGAAGTTCAGGTACAGGCATACTCAAGACTTTCCTTATCTTAACTCTTTCTTCAGAATTCAGCTGGTTTTCATACTCTTTAATCTGGGATTCAAAGGATTTTATCACGTTTTTGTTCCCTTTAACCACCATCTTCAGAATTAGGGGTGGAACACGGGTGAAAACATCCATGATTTTTATTACATCCTTCTCTGTTATTTTTACTTCATCTTCAGATTCCATAATCATAAATCTCCTTAATAAGATGGTTTAAATTTATTATAATAGGGTTTCATCTTTTATTCTATTTATGGTAGTTATTTTTCCCATACCTTTTTAGGTCAATAAAATACTAAGTAAAAAATAGAAATCTTGGTATACAAGATGCACTCATAATCATTTAATAAGTACCGGTTATTTAGATAATTAAAGATTTCAGATTTCATGTTTTTTGCAAAATGCTTATTAGAACTACAAAATGCTTATTAAAACTAATTAATAAAATCAGGAGATTGGATTATCATGGTTATGGAAGAAACTCTTAAAAAGGTACGTGATTGTGTTTGGGAAGTTCCAGGAGATTATAAAAAGGAAATGAGAGTACCTGGTCGAATATATCTTGATGATGAGGCCATTAAAACCCTTGAAAAAGGGGCAGTTGATCAGGTGGCCAATGTGGCCTGCTTACCAGGAATTCAGAAGTTTTCCATTGGACTCCCGGATATTCACTTCGGATATGGATTCAGCATAGGTGGTGTAGGGGCTTTCAGCAGCAGAACAGGAGTTATAAGTCCGGGTGGGGTGGGCTTTGACATAAACTGCGGTGTAAGACTTCTCCGCACAAATCTCACCTTTGAAGAAGTTCAGCCCAGAATAAAGGAATTAATTGATGTGATGTTTCGCAACGTCCCCTCAGGCGTAGGTAGCAAGGGAAAAATCCGGCTCAAAGAGGGTGAAATAGATGATGTCCTGGATAATGGTGCCAGGTGGGCTGTGGAAAATGGTTATGGTTGGGATGAAGATCTGGAGTTCCTGGAAGAAAATGGATGTATGGCTGATGCTGACTCTGCCCGGGTGAGTGATAAGGCCAAAAAGAGGGGAATACCACAGTTAGGCAGCCTTGGATCAGGAAACCATTTTCTGGAAGTCCAGAAAGTGGAGGAAATATTTGATACTGATGCCGCTGGGACATTTGGACTGGAAGATGGGCAAGTAACCGTACTCATCCATTCTGGAAGCAGGGGATGCGGACATCAAGTTTGCAGTGATTACCTGCGAACCATGGACAAAGCAGCCAAGCGTTACCAGATGGATTTACCAGACCGGCAACTGGCCTGTGCTCCAGTTGAATCAGAGGAAGCTCAAGATTATTTTGCAGCAATGGCTGCTGCTGCCAACTACGCCTGGACCAACAGGCAAATGATCGTTCACTGGGTCCGAGAATCCTTCGAACAGGTATTCCATAAGGATGCAGAGGACCTGGGCATGGGAATTGTCTATGATGTAGCCCATAACATTGCCAAGAAAGAAACACACGACATCAAAGGAAGGAAAACCCAGCTTTACGTCCACAGAAAAGGAGCAACCCGAGCTTTTGGACCCGGAAGAGAAGAATTACCTGCAGATTATCAGAAAATCGGCCAGCCAGTATTTATTCCAGGAACTATGGGTACATCTTCCTATGTTTTACACGGTACGCAGACAGCAATGGATGAAACCTTCGGTTCCACTGCCCATGGGGCAGGACGCCAGATGAGCCGGGCTGGTGCCAAGCGTAACTACCGTGGTGAAGACATCCTTAAAATCCTGGAAGGTAAAGGAATATATGTAAGGGCCAATTCCATGCCAGTAGTGGCAGAGGAAGCCCCTGGAGCATACAAAGATGTGGATCAGGTGGTCCAAACTGCTCATACTGCAGGTATTTCCAGATTAGTGGGTAGAATGGTACCTATGGGAGTGGCTAAAGGGTAAAGCCTCCTTAATTATTTAGACCAATCTTTTTTAGTATAAGTAGCGGTGGGAAAGGAGAAATAGAGAACATGATGGGAATTATAGGTGGCACAGGAGTATACCAGATCGTTGAAATGGGAGATTTAAAGGATAAAAAAGTTATTAAGACCCCTTTCGGTGAATCTCCACCTATATCTATTTTAATGTTTGAAGATCAGGAGGTTGCTTTCTTACCAAGGCATAGGGAGGGTCATGACACTCCTCCCCACATGATCAACTACCGGGCTAATGTGTATGCCCTTAAAATGTTAGGTGCAGAAAGGATCATTGCAACCAATGCTGTTGGATCTCTTGATGAATCCCTTAAACCAGGTGAATTCATCCTACCTGATGATTTTCTGGATTTCACCCGGAAAAGGCCTTTCACCTTTTACGATGACCGTGCAGTACACGTGGATGTCACCCAACCCTACTGTCCCCAGTTGGCGAAAACAATAATTTCTGCTGGATGCGGGCTGAAGGGGAAATTAACCAAGGGAGGAGTGTATGTCTGTACAGATGGGCCCCGTTTTGAGACTCCTGCTGAGATACAAATGTTCCGTCAGTTAGGGGGGTCAGTGGTTGGCATGACTGGTCTTCCGGAAGTTGTGCTGGCCAGGGAACTTGAAATTTGCTATGCATCCATATGCATGGTATCCAATTACGCAGCATCTGTGTCCTCAGATAAAATCACCATAGACGAGGTATTTGAGATTTTAGATGAGAAAAAAAGAGAATTAACTCGACTGATATACAATTCTATAATTAACATCCCTGCTAGTAGAAATTGCCCCTGTAAATGTGCCCTGGAAGGTGCAGAAATAGATTAGTTTTGCTAAATATGAGCCTTCTTTGTAAGATTTGAATATTCTCCTACTTTAGGGGTTATATTGATTGTAAGCTGATTATATTAAATCTTTTAAATTATGGGAAAGTTTTTTTAATAGGGAAATATAAAAGATTTTTTTATATATGTCCTAATAACCATTTTTTCATCATCTTTTTCAAGCTTAACCAAGGGACTATCATTTTAATGAACCTAATTTAAAGGAGAGTTTGGGTTGAATCACGAACAGGAAGAAATTCTTAAACTTAAAGAAGAGAAAAATGCCATAATACTGGCTCATAACTATCAAACTCAAGAGATACAGGAAATTGCAGATTTTTTAGGAGACTCTCTGGAGCTGTGTATCAAAGCATCACAGATAGAAGATGCTGATCTAGTTGTTTTTTGTGGAGTGGATTTCATGGCAGAAACTGCCGCTATTTTAAACCCCTCCAAAAAGATATTGATTCCTGATCCACAGGCAGAGTGTCCTATGGCCCACATGCTCCCAGCAGAAGAGGTAAGAAAGTACAAAAAGAGATACCCCCAAGCCGCGGTGGTATTATATGTGAACACCCTGGCTGAAGCGAAGGCAGAAGCCGATATATTATGCACATCCGCTAATGCAGCTCAGGTTGTAGAAAGCCTGGATGCAGATCAAATACTCTTTGGTCCAGATATGAACCTGGCCAGTTACGTGCAAAAAAGGACTGATAAAGAAATAATCCCTATCCCTGAGATGGGGTACTGTTACGTTCATAAAATGTTCAACACCGCAGACATCACCTTTTCCAGGGAAAACTATCCTGACGCAGAGGTACTGGTACACCCTGAATGTGACGCTGAAGTACAGGAAATGGCTGACCAAATACTAAGCACAGGTGGAATGATCCGCCAAGTGGCTGAGTCTACCAGTAAAACTTTCCTCATAGCCACTGAAGTGGACATGATAACCAGACTACGCAGAGAAAATCCAGATAAACTTATCTACCCCCTACTGGATGAGGCCATCTGTCAAACTATGAAAATGCACACCCTGGAAAAGGTTAAAAACTCCCTGATGGAGGAAAAGTTCCTGATTAAAGTTCCAGAGGAAATTGCTGATAAGGCCCGTGGTGCAGTGGAGCGGATGCTGGAAGTTAGTTAAACCTCATTCAATCAGTTTATTAAAATAACTGAATTTTTTAACTTTAATTTTCCAACAGAATAAAAATTAAAATTATTTTTTCATGGTGATATATAGTGAAAATAGATAAAGCAGGCTTATTTGGAGTTATATTAATACTCATCGGGCTAATAGTTTACGCCACATCCCCTCTGGATCAGCTGGTGATGATGATCACCTGGCCACTTTTATCTGGTTCATCAGAGGGCAAAGCTGTTCTTTTCCTAATGGCAATAGGCAGTTTCCTCATCTTAAACTCACTTATAAACACCAACAGATTCTTAACACCAATAAAGGAAAGAGTCAATGAATACAGTCCCGATGGTAAGAAGTTCCTTAAATGGACCATACTCATAATCCTGTTAACATGTCTGGTGGGCATTTTAATTGAGTTCTCAATTCGTTTGAAGTATGGAGTCTCTCCTTTAACCATTTTCGTCTCCACTAATCCCACTTCCACCACCACCAGCCCCATGCATAGCCATGTCTTCAAGTCAGTTTTCGGGCACTTTGCAGATAGTATGAGTGAACTGGTCCCCCAGCATGTTCACACCGGTGGTAGTTTGTATCCTCATGTAGTACCATGGGGTTACTTCATATTCATAACCCTGCCCCTGGCCTATATAACTGGATTGTTCTCTTTAAATGGGAGACAAGACTTGCACAAAATAATAATGGCCTTTGCGTTGACCCTGGCTATTATTGGAATGGTTGATGGTGGACTTTACAGCCAACCATTAGTAATAGGTATGGGTCTTTTATTTATCCTTTACTTTGTGAAAACACCATTCCAACTCCACCAACTCCTCTTACCCCTAGCACTTATCTTTCTGGTGGCATTATCAGGGTTAGGACTCGAATTGGCAGGAAACAATAGCTCTTATCATGAAATAAAAGTTTTAAATCAGTTTGAACCCGTTGATCTAAGTGGTTACAATGTTCTAAGCCAAGAACAGCAGGGTAACATGACGGTTATACGAACCGATACTAGTGTCAGTGATAAAAACACCCTGGAAAGTCTTTTCAAAACATATCAGGGCCGTGCCGATGGATTTTTCATGACCTGGAATTTCTTTTCCTACTTTTAGGAATCCGAAAGTATCATAAACAAAAAGTAAAAAATAACATAATAGGTGAAAATGAAGCTTTCAATTATCATACCTACATTTAACGAAGAGAGTTATCTCCCACCTCTCCTGGAGAGTATAAAACGGCAAGATTTCGGTGATTATGAGGTTATAGTGGCCGATGCAGGTTCCAAGGATAATACTCGAGAAATTGCCCAGGAATGGGGCTGTAAAGTTGTTGAGGGAGGTCTTCCTTCCGTAGGGCGAAATCGAGGGGCAAAAGCATCCACTGGTGAATACCTTCTTTTCTTAGATTCAGATGTGATTCTAACCAGAGATTACCTGGAATTATGCCTGGATGAATTTCAAAAAAGAGAACTTGGAATTGCCATCACCCAGATCGCACCTTTAAGTGACAGTTTTTTGAATAAAATAACCCACGACTTTGCCAATTTCTTCATGAAAAGGGTGGAGAACATCAAACCCCACGGTGCGGGTTGTTATGGCATAATCACCACCAAAAAATTACACAATGAAGTGGAAGGATTTGATGAAGACCTGGACTTTGGAGAAGACACGGATTACATTGAACGCATAGGTTCCATCAGCCAATTTAAGGTTCTCAGAAGCCCAAAATTGCTTGTTTCCACCCGTCGACTTCAGGAAGAAGGACTGCGTAATGTGGCCTTCAAGTATGCTAAAAGCACTTTCTACCAATTCAGAGGCAAACAAATAACCGCCGAAGACTTAGATTACACCTTTGGCCATCCAGATCAAAAGAGAATACTTTACTCTGTGTGTGGAGAAGGAATGGGACATGCCATCAGGGGTAGGGTCCTCCTCAATCATTTAACCAAGAACAATGAAGTCCACATATTCGCATCAGACCGTGCTTATGATTACCTGGCAGAACATTTTGACAATGTGTATGAGATCGGCGGATTCAACACAGTATATGAAGATAACACGGTTCAAAACACCAAGACATTCATCAAGGGGATGAAAGACCTCCCTGGAGATTTGAAAAAAAGTTTAAGATTGATGTACAGTGTGGCCAAGGCAGTAAAGCCCCAGATTATCATTTCTGATTTTGAATTTTATTCCAACTTATTATCCAAGATCCTGCGCGTGCCACTCATCAGCCTGGATAATATGCATGTTTTAACTCAAGCAGAGTTAGATGTCCCTAAAAAATACCGTACCGATAGAATTGCTGCTGAAAGTGTAGTTAGATCCTTCATTCAGCTCCCAACGTTTTCTCTTATAACCAGCTACTTTTATCCCCCACTTAAGCATCCTAACAAAACTAAATATTTCCCACCAGTTCTGCGTGATTCCATAATGGAACTTAAACCCCATAATGGGGAACATGTACTGGTTTATCAGACCAGTGACTCTAACTGGAGATTACTGGATATTCTGAAGGAATTTGATGATGAATTCATTGTTTACGGATTTCATCATGAGGGAAGGGAGGATAATTTACTGTTTAAAAGTTTCAATGAGGATGACTTTTTCAATGACCTGGCCCAGGCCCGGGCAGTGATCTCCAATGGAGGATTCACCCTTATCAGTGAGGCCCTGTATCTGGGAAAACCGGTTTTAAGTGTTCCGGTGAAAAAACAGTTCGAACAAACCTTGAACGCACTCTTCCTTGGCCGATTGGGTTATGGGGAGTTCCACGAAGATCTGGAGAGGGATGACATTGAAAATTTCCTCTCCCACTTAGAGGAATACCGGAAAAACATCAGTCTTGGTTTTGCACATGATCACAACCAATCAATTCTGGATGAACTGGACTTTCTCATTGATAAATATGCATAATAACTGAATTTTTATCCTGGAAAAAATATTTGATGATTTCTTTTTTAATTCTGAATTATCCTTAATATCATCAAACTTCATAAAATTCAATTTCAGATATTCAGGGCAGGTAAAATGAAAAATAATGTAATTGCCCAAAGAAAAAGGGTTAAAATTGGCCTAAGGAAACTGTTAAGCACAAATCCCTCTTTGAACCCATTATATAAATGATTTAATGAGGATACGGTCAGAAAGATTAACATAAAGATTAATAGGCTCAAATAAGCATAGAATCCCCATCCCAATATTAAGGATAGTATCATGGTCACAGTCAAAGCCAGAAATTGCAATGAGGACTGTCGTTGGTAGGCACCTCCCCCACTATATCCTGATACTTCTGATGCACTTTCTGAAAAAAATAACCCTTCAATTGCAGTGAAACCTGCTATAAAAACCACGGTAAATACAGCAAATATGTTGAATTGAGATTGTGGATTGGCACCCCAGTAAAATGCAAAGAATATTCCAATTGCCACACCCACCCAGCGAAATATTTCCAGAAAACGATTGATTTTTGTACTCATATAATCCTCCCCAAATTTCCCAGATAACTTGATACTACCGGGTAATATAGGTATTTGGATGTCTTTATTATTTATGTAATTGCTTTATAATTGCACAGGGTGCAGGGGAAATGAATTATGGTTAAAGAGTGAACATTTTTCCATGAATACTTATCCAGTGCTCTACCCTCAAGATTATTTATTCTCAGGGATAACTTGATTATCATATGAGTTCAAGAAGTGGAGTTGCCAATTTACCCCTTCATGGTGGTCGTGCACCAAGGTGGCTTTTCCAGCGAATGGTGAAACTGGCAGGAGCGGTTACCGATTCAATAATATATGAGTATGGTCCTGAAGAATTTTTATCCCGAATTTCGGATCCGCACTGGTTTCAGGCATTTTCATGTGTCTTGGGTTTTGACTGGCACAGTTCCGGAACCACCACCACAACCTGTGGGGCTCTAAAAACCGCTCTCAACCCTGAAGAACATGGGCTACTTGTTGCTGGAGGTAAGGGTCGTGCCTCTAGGAGAACGCCCCAGGAGATCCAGGGTGCGGGGGAAATATTTTCATTATCCACAGCCAAACTGGAAGATCTGGTTTATTCCAGCAAAATTTCTGCAAAAATTGATAATTCATGCATCCAAGATGGATACCAGCTTTACCACCACGTGTTTTTTTTAACGGAAAAGGGTGATTGGGCAGTGGTGCAGCAGGGTATGAATGAATCCACCAGATACGCCCGTCGTTACCACTGGCTATCTGATTCCGTGGAAAACTACATTAATGAACCACATAACGGTATCTGTTGTGACATGAAGGAAGAAAAAACCCTGGATATGACTTCTGATTTGAGTTTTGATTCACGGCAAACCAGCCTGGATCTTATTTTGGATAATCCTGAACATTTAAAAAAATACTTCCAGAAAAAAATAGATGTGGAGGAGGGTCAGGCCAATTTGGACATATTCTGCCCTGAACTTACATTACCCAGTCACCATCCCGTGCTGGATACTGATCTATCCCTCCGTGAATTCGAAGTCCTTCAGAATGCCTGGGAACTGCAACCAGACAGTTATGAAGAGTTAATCTCTTTAAATGGTATGGGACCCAAGAAGATACGTGCACTGGCATTGATTTCGGACCTGGTCTATGGTGATAAACCCAGCTGGGATGATCCAGTTAAGTACAGTTTTACCCATGGTGGTAAAGATGGTTTTCCCTATCCTGTGGATCGGGAAGTATACGACCATTCCATACAGACCTTACAAGATGCACTAGAGCAGGCTAGACTGGAAAAGAAAGATCGTTATCATGCTATCAAACGTTTAGAGAATCTGATCAATGTTGATAATTAGATCTAAAGATTAAATTTCGTGTTGTGAGTATTATCTCCCTAAAACCACACTAAACTTTACTATACTTTTCCTTCATATATGATCAGATCATCAGGGAGACATCTATTTCAAGTGTAAATGATCAACATGACTTAAATGGCATGTCGATATTTTTTTGTATTTAAGAGTTTATCTGGAAAAAAGTGGAAGTGTTTTAGGTGGATCTTTTCACTTTTCAGATTCTTTTCCAATTAATTCCAGGAGATCTCTTGCTTCTTTGAATGTTTTATCTATCTTAAGAGATTCTTTGATTAATTTCAAAGACTCATCATACTCTTTAAGATTGTATAATCCCTGAGCCTGCAAGTATAAACCATATTTATAAAAATCATCCTTTTTGGAATATCTGCCTCGGAACAGGTCAAATGTGTTAACTGCTTCTTGATACTCTTCCAGAATCAAGAGTACATATCCTCTGTTGTACCATGCCATATTGTCACCAGGTTCCAGCCTGATAACCTCTTCAAAACATTTAAGTGCCTCAGGATAGTTTCCAAGTTCCATAAGGGCCACTCCCTTATCATTCCAGGCGGAAACATACTCTTTATCAATTGCGAGTGCACTGTCAAAAAACTTTATTGATTTATCAACTTTTCCCTGTTCTAAAAATGACATGGCTTGTTTATAGAACATTTCTGCTTCTTTAATGGCCATTTAAATCAACTCCTGGCTATACTTGGACGGTTAACTATATAATTATAAGGGATGTTAAACTATTCTGGAGTAACTAATTATTTAAAAACATTTATTTTACCATTTATGCACATATATGGTGAATTTAGCTTTATTTTAACTTTTTTGGTGTTTTTTTGAATTTTTGGTGTGATCCAATCATTCAAAATGTTTGAAAACCTGAATAAATGTTTAAAATTTATTTAAACTCGATTTTTTTGCTTATTTTTTTTTTATTTTGCTCTTATAATTTGCAGCTCAACTTAAGGGTATTGTAAATGTTTCTAATTTACACATAAATAATTAATAAAAAGTATTACTAATGATCCTCATCAGGATCTTACTAATTTTAGCAATTGGATTTGAACAGTGGTTCCTTAATTTCAGAGTTTTTTTTTAATGGGGTGAATCCATCTGGGGGAAATATTTTTGGTGAAATATTTTTTTTGATGCTAATTGTCATGTAAGTTCATACTTAATATGTAGATACAATTCATTACAATAAATTACAATGCTGATTAATCAAGTGAACTACTGACAAATTATGTGATTTGTTGACTGAGTTTTGAGGGAATCCTCAGACCACATAATATCTTCAAGCCCCATTGTAAATAGAATCTGCTTATTGAATGGTATATTCCCTCATTAAAGAGTCCTTATGAGTTGGCTTTACTCTAAATAAGATTCAAGATGGTGTCAATATTTTTACATATTATATATCTAAATAAACCTTCCAATAGGTCCAAAATTTTAATAACTACGGAGGAAAATTGAAATATGTATATTAAAATTTTTAATTTCGATAAAATATGATTTTCCACGAAAAATATAAAAAGCATTAAAAGAGCTTATTCAGGAAATAAGAGTTTATTCAGGAAATCGCAGTGATTAAATGGGATTTTTTGATGTCTCTAATAATCATATAACCCCTAATGGAGGAAATAACATGTTGCATGGAACAGAACTGTTGAAGAAAGGCTTTGCCAAGATGACCAAGGGTGGAGTGATCATGGATGTTGTTAACGCTGAACAGGCAGCTATTGCTGAGGAAGCTGGTGCTGTCTCTGTAATGGCTCTGGAGAAAGTCCCAGCTGATATAAGGGCCTCTGGAGGAGTTGCCAGGATGGCAGACCCCAGTAAAGTTACCGAGATCATGGATGTCGTCAGTATCCCAGTAATGGCCAAGGTACGGATCGGTCACTTTGTGGAAGCACAGGTCCTAGAGTCACTGGGAGTGGACATGATCGATGAAAGTGAAGTACTCACCCCTGCCGATGAAAAATTCCACATCGATAAAAAACAATTCACCATACCCTTCGTATGCGGAGCAAGAAACCTCGGAGAAGCCCTCCGGAGGATAGATGAAGGTGCAGCAATGATAAGGACCAAAGGGGAAGCTGGAACTGGTAACGTGGTGGAAGCAGTCCGTCACATGCGCATGATCCAGGGAACCATCCGGGAACTCAAGGACATGACCGAAGAGGAACTGTGGAGTGTTGCCCGGGAAGAAGAAGCACAATTATACTTAGTTAAGGAAACCCAGAAACAGGGAAGGCTGCCTGTAGTGAACTTTGCTGCCGGTGGAGTTGCCACACCAGCAGATGCAGCCCTCATGATGCAGCTGGGAGCAGACGGAGTATTCGTGGGAAGCGGGATATTCAAATCAGAAAACCCTGAAATAGTGGCCAAAGCCATAGCCGAAGCAACTGCCCACTACGAAGATGCGGATTTAATTGCCGAGGTCAGTCGGGACCTGGGTAAAGCAATGCCTGGGCTGGAAATAAGCCAGATACCCGAATCTGAAAGATTACAGGATAGGGGATGGTAATTCCTTAAACCTTTTTTTCTTTTTTTATTTATTTCGGTTATATGGTTATTTTTTAAGAGTTCTTTTTAAGGATGGTAAATCTTTTTCCCATTAAAATTTTGTCAAAATATCAACTTTTAAAACTAAACATTAACTTCGACAAATTTTAAATGGGCTAAAATTGAATTGTCTTATTAATTTTACTTATAATTCCATATGTTCTTTTTAGGAGCTATTTTTTTTTAAATTGCTGAAAATAAGCATTAATTAAGTCAAATATTGATAAAACACCTCTCTG